>DAOWEJ010000098.1 GCA_030638575.1 Deltaproteobacteria bacterium
AAATTTTAATCCTCGAAATACTCCATGTATTCCTGTGGTTAAAATTTTCGCCTTTCTTGATCTCGAACAAAATTGAACATTTTGAAACAGGCTCAGATATATTAGTTTTATTTGTGACTATGCCAAGAAAAGCACCGCCATTATGAAAATCCGTGTGAATCTGTACAAATTTGTGTCCTATTTTTCAAGGTCTCACAACTCTTCCGGCGTAAACGCCACTACATCATCAATCTTTGTTGTATCCGCGAAGAGCATCACAAGCCGGTCAATTCCCAGTGCATTGCCGGATGCAGCAGGCATAAACTTCAATGATTCCAAAAAGTTATCTGGCATCGGATAGATGGTTTTTCCTGATTTGCGTCTAATATTTTGCTCCTTTTCAAACCTCTTTCTTTGTTCATCGTGATCGGTCAACTCAGTAAAGCCATTACACAATTCAAGACCTGCGATGTAAAGCTCAAAGCGTTGTGCAAGGGAAGGGTTATCGGTTTTTAAGCATGCAAGGGAAGCGAATGATGCAGGATAGTCATAAAGAAAAGCAGCCTTTTTACGCCCAAGGTTCGGCTCTATTTCAAAGGCCATTAATTCATCAAAAAGATTCTGCATAAGCGCCTTTTCTAAAGGTATTGAAGCAAATTTATTAAAAGCATCTGCTACCGACATCCTGATAAAAGGTTTTTTAAGATCGATTTTATCTTCCTGAAAAACTAAAGGGTTTCGACAGCCGATATTTTCAGCAACAAAGCTTACAAGATCTTCCGTTTGATCCATCATATCAGAATAATCGGTTTCTGATACATACCACTCAAGCATAGTCAGCTCCGGCAGGTGTCTGTTCCCCCTTTCGTTTTTACGAAAGCACTTACAAATCTGAAAAATGCGGGGATATCCTGCTGCAAGGAGCCTTTTCATGCATAATTCAGGAGAAGTCTGCAAAAACCAGTTGCCTGAAATCTCGGCGTCAACATATATTTCCGGTGCAGGGGCAGGAATCCGGCAAGGGGTTTCTACTTCAAGGAAGTCCTTTTTTATAAAAAAGGCCCGGGCAGTCTGAAGCACCCGGGCTCTTAATTTTAGATTTTTTTTTATGGACGATTGTCTGTGAAAGGGCATAATGGAGCGTCCCTTCGGGACTTGATGAGCAGCCTGACGGCTTTGATGAGCGTCCCTTCGGGACTTGAAGACCGCCCTATTAGGGCTTGAAGAGCCTCCCTGTGGGACTTTAAGCTTTTTTAAAGGATTAGCCTCAAGCAAAGCGGTCATTGAGCGGAGCGCTCATCAAACGTAGTGCTCCTCAAGCGGAGCTCTCTTTAATGTTTCATCACTACTAAAATGTTGTGATCCTGGGTTTTAGGATTATATCGATACGCCTGTTTACAGCTCGTCCCTTTGCAGTTTTATTAGATGCAAGGGGCCGTATCGATCCGTATCCTACGGCTACGATTCTCTCTTCAGGCAGTGTTCGGTTTGCTATAAGGTATTGTCCAACAGAATACGCTCTTTGCTCGGATAAATGTTCGTTTATTTCGTCCGATCCGGTGCTGTCTGTATGTCCTTCAATAACAACGTTAGGCTCACCGAATATGCGAATGGCTCGCTGAACCTTGCTTAGCAGTCCATAATTCTCCGGCATAATAACGTATTTGCCTACCGGAAATTGAATTCCTCTCAACCGTATCAAAAGCTGGTTTCCTTGTTTATAAACTTCAGCCTCATTCGCATCGAACAGATTGCGAACCTTACCAAACAGTTTATTGAATTTCTTTTCAGCTGCCAGGCGTTCTTTCGCAGCCTGTTCCTTCCTGGTTCTGTCCTCTAATGAGGCCGTCTGTTTTTTCAGGGCATTGATTTCTGCCTGCTGGTCTTTTGCTTTTTCGATCATGAAATTACGATCTTGCTTCAAAGCAGCAATTGAGCTTAAGATATTTTCAACCTGGATTTTAAAAGGTTCGTCACGCATATCCGGTGCAGATAGTTTGCTTGCCGTTTGATAGAGCATTTTCTCATACCATAACGTAATCTGTTCGGGCTGCATGGTTTTAACCTTTTTGCTCTGCCGTGTTACCCTGATACAGCGCCAGGCCTCAAAAAGTGCATCGTTTGCTTTTTCGAGCATCATTTCTTTTTTGTAAGGATTCTTTGAAATAAATGCATCAGCTTTTTTCAGCTTATTTGTTGCCAGGGCATATATGCTGGGAGCAAATTTTTTTGCATCTTCTTTTTCCGCCTGTTTAAGCAGCTTTCTAACCTCACCTAAAGTCTGTTCTTTAATTGCCCTCAATTCAAGCCGGCGAAAAGTGCTGATCACTTTTGCTTCATTTTTGCGGGCCGATTTCAGATTGTTGTTTTCAATTGCTCTCATAAGGTCAAGGAACTGTTCTTCCGCTTTAACATAATCATTTCCCATTTTTGTGGCACCAGAAGCACGAGCAAGCTTTCGTCTTTTTATGACCTTAGGCAGTGCAGTGTTTGCAATATTTGCCACTTCTTTTGCACGTTTAAGTTGGGCTCGGCTCTGGGCAACGCTATCCATAATATCCGAAAGAGCAGCGCCACTATCCCGACCTCTCTTGGCATTTTTGAAAGATTTTTCAGCCTTTGCAAACCAGGTGGGTGACAGGACATTAATCTGGGCGTTTCGAGCTTTTCTTAGATCGTTATCCAGCCGGTTTATTTGCTCTGTTGGATTTTCCGACATGGAGATCTGTTTTACTTTTAAGTTGCTTCCTCCGCAGGCACCCAGAAAAAATAGAGTAATAATGAGTGCAGCCATAATTGAGATTTTATTTCGCATGATAATAATTCTCCTTTCATTAACTTTGATGGCGTCGTAGAAAGTCCCATCTACTCAGCCATCGGTGATACTTTTTTACTACTATTATTTCCGGAAATCATGTTCAAGGTATTTATCTTCAGTTCGGTCCTGAAGAAAAGCTATATCAAAGTTGTCTTCATTTGTCGAATCATACCATCTGTAGCCAAGCTCTTTGCATTCCCTGCATCCCTTTCTGGGGATATGGACAGCAAGGATGTGATAACCGAGATCCGATGTTGAATCTATTTTATATGCTCCGCTGCAATTTTTACAAAGGCGGATCTTTTCTCTTTGCGATTCATGGATACCATCTGTGTCGTAGAAGATATTGCGTCTGCGCTCGTCAAAATCCTTTGATTTAAGAATTTTATTTTTTTTTCTTTCTCTTTGCCGCCATAAGCTTAAAACGATTTCCCCTGTTTTTTCAATCATTCGAGTTACGGAATGCGTCTGCCTGATACTTCCCGGATCATAGGCAGGTTCTTTCACCTTGCTGTAATCAATTCCGGCCATGGCTAAAATTATTCCAAGATTAACATAAGGAAGCGCTCCTTCAATGGAGTACCCACCTTCAAGCACAGCAATATCCGGTTTTAACATTTCGGTCAAGGCTGCATATCCCTGAGCCGAAAAATTCATATTTGTGATAGGGTCTGAAAAATGGTTGTCCTGGCCGGCGGAATTTATGATTATGTCCGGTTTGAAGTCTTCAAGAATCGGCATGACAACATTTTTTATAACATATAAGAAGCCATCTTCAGATGTATTGGGAGGAAGAGGAATATTGAGGGTGGTTCCTAAGGCATTCGGACCTCCCAGTTCATTTGGAAATCCCGATCCGGGATAAAGTGTACGTCCATCCTGGTGAATGGAAATAAAAAGCGTATCCGGATCATGCCAGTAAATATCCTGGGTTCCGTCGCCATGATGACAGTCGGTATCAACAATAGCCACTCTGTCGATATTGTATGCCTCACGGAGAAATTCAATCATGATAGCTTCAATATTAACATTGCAAAAACCCCTTGCCCCGTGCACAACGCGCATTGCATGATGACCCGGTGGACGGACAAGTGCAAACCCTTTTTCCACCTGCCTGTCTAACACAGCCATGCCGATTGTCTTAGCGCCACCAGCGCTTATAAAATGGGACTCTGTCATCACATTCCATACATCAGGAACACAAAAATGGACCCGTTGTACATCTTTAACAGTTACAAGGTCGGGTTTGTATTCTTCAATTCCCTCGATGTCAAAGAGGCCCTCTTCAAATACCTGATCCTGGGTGTAAAGAAGGCGTTCTTCCCTTTCAGGATGAGTAGGGCTTATTGCCCAGTCAAAGGCAGGGAAAAATACAAGACCGGTTTTATATTTTGCATGTATCATAATTATTAAGAGCGTCCTTTCAGGACTTTGGGAGCAGCCCTTCGGGCTTCGATGAGCGTCCACCTGCGGCGGACAAAGACCGCCCTGTTAGGGCTTGATGAGCGTTCCTTCGGAACTCGAGGAGCATCCGCCTGCGGCGGATTTAAGGCCTAAAGCGAAGCGCTCTTCAAACATAGTGCTCCTCAAGCGAAGCGGTCATTGAGCGAAGCGTTCAGCTTCTCCGTGTTAGATTCACTATAATATCATCGTATCCATTTATCAACCCCGGTTTAACCTGTACTTTTACACGAATATTTTTCCCGGCGGTATAAAAACCTCTTACCATATTAAACTGCATGTTTTCAAGTACTTCCATTTCAAGATGATCCGAATCCGACCCCCTTTGCAAAGCTTTTTGTCTAAGAAGGTCAAAGGCGTTTTTGACAGCGTCACTGCTATCAAAATTTTCTTTAATATTTATTAGAAAATTTTCTGCAGGTGCAATAGCAATTTTCCTCTGTGTATCAGCAAAAAAGATAACCTCACAGGTGGTTCTGGCAAGGGCTGCTCCAATGGCATTTGCAACTGTCCATTTAGGTACGGCCCTGGCTTTATAATCGGAAATTTTTTCAAAATATCGGGCAAAACAGGGGGCTGGCCCTCCAAGTACGAGAATTTTTTTTGGTGTTACCTTATAACCTTCCTGCAGTTCATGGACAGTATAGACAGGTTTTGCATTAATGCGGTTTATCATCTTTTCAGCTTCTGATAAAATTTTTCTGCAGGTGAATTCAAAGATCATAGAAGCAGTATCTTCAACAGAAAGTCGAAGCTCTTTTGCAAGTTCTCTTAAACCATTCACCGATTTTTCTCTGTCACCGTTATTCATCTCTTTTAGTACAAAAAGGGCGTCTGTTGGAGTAGGGACAGGGCCTCCAAAGGCCAGGGCAGGTCCGAGGCGCTGGGGACCGACCTGGAGTTTTCCGTTTTTAATTTTTACAGCGCTGTCGCCTCCCACCCCTATTGAGAGTGTGTCTAAAGAACGAATAAGGGTTTTGTAACTGCCCAGACTGATACCGATGGGATCTAAAAGAGGGACACGATTAATAAGGATAGACATATCGGTTGTTGTTCCGCCGATATCCATAATAAGGGTATCTTCATCTTCCGAGCTGAATGCAACCGAACCCATAACGCTGGCGGCTGGCCCGGAAAGTATGGTCTGGCCGGGAAAATCGATGGATGAATTAAAGTTCATGTTGCCACCATCGGCTTTAAGAATGCGGATAGGAAGCACAAGTCCTTTTTTTTCAAGGGATTTTTGAACAGCTTCGTAAAATTCCTTGTGAATTGGATAAACGGCAGCATTCAGGAAGGTTGTTGCAATGCGGCGGGGAAAATTAAGGTTGCCTGAAATCCTGTGCCCTAAAAAAATTTTTTCAAAGGAATCTTTCAGGATTTCATAGATTTTTAGCTCATGATCCGGATTTCGTACAGAAAACTTGCAGACTACACCAACCAGACGAATTTTTTCTTTTTTAAAGCGTTTTGCGATCTTTTTTATCTCTTTTGAATCAACAGGTTCAATTTCACGCCCCCTGTGGTCTATGGAGCCTGAAACAGGGTAATAATGCCTGTTAGATCGAAACAGTTCAGGATCAAGCCCTGGTCCGCCGGAAACAATCATCCCAACTTCCGGGAATTTTTTCTGGACAATAGCATTTGTTGTTAGAGTGGTGCTGAGCACGATTCGATGGATATTTTCAGGTTCAATACCTTCCGTAATTTTTTCAAGGCCGGATAAGACCGAGTTGAAAAGATTTGATGGGTCGGTTGTAACCTTGACTTCCTTTATAAGGCCTTCCGTGCCTAAAAGGACAACATCTGTATGGGTGCCTCCTACATCCAGTCCAATGATCATGGGTCTTTCCTAAAAAACTGCTCTTGTTAAAAAATTTGAGATTGTTCCTCACAATTTGATGGAATTTTCAAAAGAGGAAATAAAAATAAAGATTATCGGATATGCGCTGAAAAGTCAACTTGCCGGATCGCTACACAGCAATTTTCGGTAAAAATGATAAAGGCATAGGAAGAAGGCTGTTTGATTTTTCAAAGTGACAAGAATTGATGAACTCGTAAAAAGTCCGATTTAGACGGTTTCGTAAAAAGTAACGCCGATGGCTAAGTAAAAAGTTTCATATACCCCCGCTAAAAATCAGCGGGATAAAAAGGCGCAGTGGTTTTTCAGGGGCGAGGCAATACATGCAGTATGCCGAGTGCCTGAAAAACCGCTGCAACGCAGTAGATGGGACTTTTTACGACGCCATCAAGAATTAATTATTGCATTTTAAGATAACAGTTGCTACAGCGGTCAAGGCTAATCAGGTCTTTTTTCGGTAAACCGATAAAATTTTTAAAAAAAGCGGAGTATTAAAAATGGCGAGTATCGAAACAATCAAAGAAAAACTTAAAGACATGGATTCAACCAAAATCTTTTTTACAGATCTTAACGGAAGGCTTATGAGTTTGCCGGTAAATCCTGACGACATTGAATTGATAATTGAAAATGGAGTCGGTTTTGACGGAAGTTCCATTTCCGGCATGGCCACGGTTGACAACAGTGATAGGCTTCTTTTCCCGAATCAGGAAAGTTTTCGTATTGTAGAATTCAAAGATGAGAAAATCGGTTTTTTTATAGGACATATTTACAGTGACCCTGAAAATCGTGCCTTGGCTGATCCAAGAGCAGTTTTAGAAAATGTTCTGGCCGGAGCGGAAACGGAGTATGGTTTTAAGTTTATGGTTGGGCCGGAGCACGAATTCTTTTTACTTACAGAAGAAGAGTTTGGTGATGAAGTTCATTCCGACCATGCCGGCTATTTCCTTTCAACTCCCCATGATAAGGGAGAACCTGTAAGAAACAGGATAATCGCGGTACTGAAAGCGATCGGCATAGAATTTGAGAAGGCACATCATGAAGTGACTCCTTCACAACACGAGATCAATCTGAAACCGATAGATCCGCTAAATGGCGCCGACCGTACCGTGCTTTTTAACTTCATAACAAAAAAGGTTGCAAATGAATTCGGCTATCATGCCACATTTATGCCCAAACCTTTTAATGGCTTTAACAGGAGTGCCTTTCATATTCATCTTTCCATGCAGGACCTTGATGGCAACAACCTGTTTTATGATAAAGATGCTGATAACAATTTCAGTGAACTTGCCAGGCAGTTTATCGGCGGCGTCCTTAAATATGCCAGGGAAACTTCCATCATTATGGCTTCAACCTTTAATTCATACAAAGCCTATGTCCTAGAGAGGGAAGCGCCTATTATCAGGAGCTGGGGATTCAGGAACAGAAGTTCGATGGTGAGAGTGCCGTATTCGCAAACACCTGCCGGCATGAGAATAGAATTAAGAAATCCTGATCCGGCAGGTAATATGTATCTTCAGATTGCAATCCTGATAGCAATGGGGATGGAGGGAATAAAAAACAAAATCGACTGCGGTAAGCCGGATATAGGAAGCACCTATAAAAAGAAATACAATATCCGTGTATGGGATAAACGCTTTTTGCCCAAGAGTATGTACGAAGCCCTGGTTGAAGCGGAAAAAAGTACATTTTTAAAGAAGGTATTGGGAGAGAGGATTTACAATAATTACATGGCCCTTAAAACAAAAGACTGGGAAGACCATAGAATACATGTTACGCCTAAAGAGCATCAGAAGTATTTGAGTATATAACCGTGGCAGGCGGGAGGAGCCGAGCGCTTCGCTTGAGGAGCGCTTTGCTTAATGAGTACTGCGTTCGAAGAGCGCTACGCTTTAGGCTTAAAGTCCCGCAGTGGGACGTTCCTCAAAGCCCGAAGGGCTGCTCCTTAAGTTCCGCAGGAACGCTTTTCAAGCCCTAACAGGGCGGTCTTTAAGTTCCGCCGGGACGCTCCGCCTATGCACATACTTTATAATTAAAGAACTAGTAAGGAGGCAATTTCATGGAAGAATGGGTAGAGCAACTGCAAAACAGCGTTAACACGCTTGAAAGTCTTAAATCGTATATTAATGTTACACCGGAAGAAGAAGAGGCGATTACAACCCTAAATACAAAATGGGGCACCACACCCTATTTTGTATCCCTTATGGATCCGGATGATCCTAATTGTCCAATCCGCATGCAGGTGGTTCCATCTTTAAAAGAGAAAGAAAACCGTTATGGTATTCCCAACTATTTGATCTGGAAAGAAAACCGTGACACCGATGAGGTCAGGCCGGACAGTATTGCCAGGCAGTATCACGACCGGATCGCATTTACGGTAACAGATGTCTGTGCAAATTACTGCCGTCACTGCTTTCGTAAAGAACTGGTTGTGGACCGCGACCTTAAACTTCGGATGGACGTTGACGAAGGTATTGAATGGATACGGGAACACGAAGAAATTCGAGATGTTCTGATTACAGGGGGAGACCCCTTTATACTTTCAGATGATAAAATTGAATATATTATCAGAAAATTGCGCGAAATCGATCATCTTGAAATGATCAGATTCGGAACGCGAACCCCAATTGTCCTGCCCCATAGAATCACAGAAGGTCTGCAAAAAGTGCTGAGTCCTTATCACAAGATCCCCATATGGATAAACACGCAGTGTAATCACGCCAAGGAGATTACAGACAAGACGGGCAAAGCTGTTTTTGATTTATTAAAATGCGGTGTCAATGTGGGAAATCAGGCTGTTTTATTAAAAGGCATCAATGATGATGTCGAGTCCTTTAGAGCTCTGCATCAAAAACTCCTGACGGTTCGCATCAGGCCCTATTATGTCTTTTATTGTGAACCGGCCCCCGGCATGGATCATTTCCGTACGCCTGTTGAAAAGGGGGCTGAACTTATTAGAGATGCAATTCGCGGCCATACGACCGGCCTTGCCCAGCCCATGTATGTTGTTGCAACAAATATTGGCAAAATCCCGCTTATACCGGATTACTACATCATGGATAAAACAGATCAGGAATACACTCTTAAAAATTACCAGGGTAAACTCACCAAGTGGCCGAATATTCCGGAGTGATATATTCCCAGTTGTCCTTTGCGAGACCTTAGTAAAAAGATTGTTTCAGGCGGTTTTATTATTTCTAACGCAAAGTCGCCAAGCTTCGAGAGAAAAAACTTGGCGTCTTTGCGCTAAAATTTGCGTTATTACTGGACAACTTCAAACTTAACGGTTTCCAGAACTTCTCCTGCCCGGCCAAGCACATCCACATGCCATGAACCGATCTCATGGGCCTGAATAATCTTTGAGCTGTATGTGCGCCAGCTGTTCGTTTTTACAGAAAGCGTCACACGGGCTCTTTCTGTATCTCCACAGTACCACACATGTGTAATATCTATCGGGGTTTGGGCACCAACAATTTTGGTAAAGAAACAGAGTTTTCCCACTGTAACAGAAAAACTTGTGCCTGCGCCGACAGGTTCACGATCCACTATGTTTTCACAAACAGCAGCGGACTCCACATTTAATGCACCGGATTCCTGGGCTGTAGCGGCAGTTGTCAAAAAAAGACCAAGAGCCATTACTACAATTATAAATCGTGACAGTTTAAAAGTTTTTTTCATAATATTTCCCCCTTTAAGTAAGTTATTTTTAAGCGAGCCTTAGCCATTACCGATTTGTAATTATAATATATTATCAAAGCGAGTCAAATAAAAGGTTTTTATTAATTTAGCCTATTGGAAAACATGCCCAAATGAGCATTCAGGTGATATCGGCTGGAGAAAAAACCTTTAAACTCCTCCTTTTAAACTAACTTATTCTGATTTTATTTTTCCAAATAGTTTACCCTGTTTTTTAAAGCTATTTATTGGGACATAAAGGATTGCGAGGGAACCTTCGAAGGTCCTCATACCTGAACTTCCACTCAGGTGTAAGGAGGATTCCTTCAGATTTTGCTTTATACCACGGATTTCGCCAAATTTTCAGGTTCCTGAGAACATGAATTTCCTGGGCAGGCATATAGCTTTGGGCCAAAAGAAAATATCGTTCCTGGCAATTATTAATAGCAACATCAACAACTAAAACAGCGTGTCCGGGAAAGCCCCCCTGAATAAAGACATCTCCAACTTCTACTTTAGACGGATCGGGGACTTTTTCCAGCTCCTTGCTAAGAGAAGCCGACCCGGCATATGTAAAAACAGTATCCAGGTATCTTCTAAAGTTTTTATAGCTTTCATCAGGCGCCTTTACTTTATGCCAGGACACTTTATTGCCACGCACACGGGGTCTTATTCCATTGCTCCACTCGTTCCATGGTGCAATATCTCCGCTTGTAAACTTGAACGCAATGGCATCCTCACAACCGGCGGCATATAAATATTCAGCCCTGAGACGAATGACAGCGTCGGCGCACTGTTGGAGATCCCTTTTGCCGACATCGACCTTAAGGACACAGTGATGGGCAAGCTGATTTGTTTTCTTGCTGCCGTTGTAAAGATAAACATGGGGCCGTCCCGGTTGAACAGGCAGGCCACGCAACCATGCTGCAAAACTTTTATCAGACACAGGTATGCGCTGAAAGCCTTCCGGCAGTTCAATCCGCTTTGCCAGACTCTCACCGGCAGAGCCATCAAGCCACCTGTAATCGGTACCTGCAAATGCAATGTGCCCTTGCATAGAGAAAATGATGATACAAAATAGAGGCAGAGACAGCGCTGATTTAAATATATTGAATAGTTGTTTCATCTTACGATATATATTTGTAAAACTATTTAAGCAGTTAGTGCTTGACAGAAAAAAAGTTTTTAGTTCAAGCACTATATACTTAAACAAATTTGCTTTCAAGCTTGACACAAGAGGCTGGTTTTTTTAACAATACATTCATAAATAATTCGTAACACCTTAGCTTTTTGAAAAGCCGCATTCAGGTAATCCGATTTTAAGACGTGTCGAACTCACGCATAAGTAAGCGTAAAGAAAGAACAGGTGCAATCCTTTTATAAAAAGCTTATTAAACGAATATATTCTTTGCCTTGCATATAAAATATGCTTGTTTGTTGTTCTTTCTTAACGCTTACTAATACCTTCAAACAGGACCCACCTTAAAATCGGATCACCTGAATGCTCATTTGGACATATTTTTTAATAGGCTAAATTAATACAATAATTCTTATAATCACTTATTACAATGTCTTTTAAAAGAATGAAAACATATTGGATTACCGGTGCTATTTTCGGGCTTGTGTTTACAGTCCTTTTTACTATCCGGCTTGATTTGCTCGATAAAATCTTTTCAGGTCCCAAGCTTCCCACCCTTTCCTCACCGGGCTCATTGCCTGAAAGGGATACATGGATGAATATTTTCCAAAAGGATAGCAAAATCGGATTTTCACATACAACTTTTTCAAAAAAGGAAAATGGATACCAACTGCAGGAAGATGTTTTCATGCGTATAAATACAATGGGGCTGGTTCAGGATATAAACCTTAAAACTAATGGACTGCTAAATGATGATTTTACACTTTCTTCTTTTGATTTCAAGATCAGTTCAGGTCGTTTCAGTTTTTCAGCCCAAGGATCGGTTTCAGGTGATATTCTTAAGCTTAAAACAAAAAGCTCAGGGGCAAAGCGAAGTATTGACATAAAGATAAAGAAAACACCTTATCTTGTTGCCGGAATTCTTGACGCTGTTCGGTCTGCCGATTTCAAGCCTGGAGATGAATTTACTTTTGATGTATTCGATCCGGCCACAATGGGGCAGGAGCGGGTTGCTGTAAACATAGTCGGTAAGGAAAATATTATAAACATGGGGAGGACAAAGAGGGCAACAAAAATATTAATGAATTTTAAAGGGACAACCCAGTTGGCCTGGATCGGAGAAAACGGAGAAGTACTTAAGGAAAAAGGAATATTGGGAATCCGCCTTGAAAAAACAACCCGGGAAGATGCGCTTTTCGGACTTGCTTTGGAATCAAGCCAGGACCTTACAAAAGTTGCTTCAATAGCATCCAACGTGACCATAGAAAACCCGATCCGGCTTAAAGTGCTGAAATTTAAGATAAACGGCATACAATTCGACCATGTTAACTTAAATGGCCAGAGACAGACGTTAATAGATAATATTCTCACCGTAAACATGGAATCACTGTCAGATCTTCCGCTTGTTCTTAATATTAACGATTTAGAGACCATTGAAAAGATCTTTTTACAACCCAGCCCGTTTATCCAGTCTGATCACGAAAAAATTCAAAACCAGGCAAAAAAGATTACAGGAACCGAGAATGGACCGCTTCATAAAGCAAAAATGCTGGTTAGCTGGATCCATAAGAATGTCAAAAAGAGGCCGGTTCTATCACTGCCCGATGCCCTTTCCACCCTTGAAAATCGTGTTGGCGATTGTAATGAACATGCAGTGCTCCTGGCTGCTCTGGCAAGGGCATCCGGCATTCCTGCCAGGGTTGAGACAGGCCTGGTTTACTTAAATGGCCGGTTTTACTATCATGCGTGGAACCTTCTTTTTCTTGGCAAATGGATAACGGCAGACTCACTTTTTGGGCAGATACCGGCGGATGTCACCCATATCCGTTTTACAACAGGATCGAGACAGCAGCTCGATTTGATGAGCATAATAGGTAAAATTAGGTTAAAGGTTATTAGAGAATGATAGAATTAAAAGATTTAACTAAAATTTATGTGGACTTTCCTGCCGTGGATAATTTGAACCTTGCTGTACAAAAAGGTGAAGTATTCGGATTTATCGGTCCAAACGGTGCAGGTAAGACCACTACAATCAAGATGATGGGGGGAATACTCGATCCGACCAGAGGCAGCATTATGATTGCCGGGATCAATATGAAAGACAATCCGGAAAAAGCCAAAAGTAAAATCGGTTTTATCCCTGACCGGCCATATCTTTATGAAAAACTCACAGGTATGGAATTTTTAAAGTTCACTGCAGACCTATATAAAGTAAACAAAGATGGATTTTTAAAAAAAGCCAAGGAAAAACTGGATATGTTTTCACTTTCAGACTGGTCCAATGAACTTATCGAATCATATTCCCACGGGATGAGACAGAGACTGATTATGGCAGCAGCACTTCTTCATGACCCGGAAGTTATAATTGTTGATGAACCGATGGTGGGCCTTGACCCTGTGGCTATCATGTTGGTTAAGGATCTTTTCAAGGACCTGGCAAAACAGGGGGTAACCATTTTTATGTCGACCCATACGCTGAAGATTGCAGAGGATATCTGTGACCGTATCGGTGTCATACATAAAGGACGCCTTATCGCCACAGGAACGACTGAAGACCTGCAACGGGAAGCGCAGGTTACGGATGCTGATCTTGAAAAGGCTTTTTTAAACCTGACAAAGTAACAGGCAGAAGGCAGGAAGGCAGAAGGCAGAAGGGGAAAGACAGAAGGCACAGAGGCACAAAGGCAGAAGTAAAAAAGTAAAATGAGCGATATTTTAACATTATTAAAGCCGAGAATTTCGTCGGTTAAAAACAGCGGTCTTTCAAAGAACAGGCGCGGCAGCAGGATTAAGGTTTTATTGCTCGGAACAATCGGCGTGCTTTTCTGGGCAGGGCTCTTTGCCGTCTCTTTAAGAGTTCTGATATACTTCAAAGGCATCGAAGAGATTGGCGACATCCTCGCCTTTAAACTTCTTTCCATGATACTTATTACTTCTTTTGCCCTTCTTATTTTCAGCAGCATTCTGACGTCTCTTTCAAAGCTGTATCTTTCCAGGGATCTTTTCCTGGTTCACTCCATGCCGATATCGAGCCATAAGATTTTTACTTCACGGTGGATAGACTCTACTATCGACAGTTCGTGGATGGTCATCATTTATACCCTGCCTGTTTTTATATCCTATGGTATTGTCTACAAAACCGGTCCTTTTTTCTACTTTAATACCCTCCTGTCCGTGGTATCACTTACTATTACGGCATCGGCCTTAAGTTCCATTCTGGTGATGCTTGCCGTGATTGTTGTTCCTGCAAGCCGCATAAAAAGCATATTTATTTTCTTTAGTCTGTTATTTTTTGTAGTTCTTTATATTGCCATTCGCTTCTTAAAGCCGGAACTGCTGGTTGACCCCGAAGTTTTTGATACGGTTCTCGTTTATATAACAGCATTGAAAACCCCGTCCTCATCCTTCCTTCCGACCACATGGGCCTTTGACAGTATCAAAACCACCCTTTCAGGTTCAGCAACAGCCGGGCTGTTCCATGCCGCTCTCTCCTGGAGCTTTGCCGGGATTCTTGTATTTATAAGTATAATAGTTGCTGATACCATCTACTTTAAAGGGTTTTCAAAGACCCAATCGGCCCAGGTCCGTCTGATTAAAAAAAATCCGACAGGAAGTAATTTATTAAATATCCTTCCAGGTCCTGTCAGGGCGCTAACCGAAAAGGAGATCAAGACATTTTTTCGTGACCAGACACAATGGTCCCAGATTTTTCTTATTGCTGCACTCGTTGTCATTTATATATACAACTTCAATGTGCTTCCCATTGAAAAATCTCCTATCAAAACCATATACCTCCAAAACCTTCTTTCTTTTCTAAATATGGGGCTTGCACTTTTTGTTCTTACAGCGATTACAGGGCGTTTTGCTTATCCTGCTGTCAGTGCGGAAAGGGACGCATTCTGGATAGTAAAATCTGCTCCGGGCTCTCTGAAGAAATTCTTATGGATAAAATTCTTTATCTACTACTTTCCCCTCCTAATTCTTTCCGAAATACTAATCATTGTTACGAATATTCTCTTAAATGTTACAACCTTTATGATGGTACTTTCATCGGTCACTGTTTTTTTTCTTGTGCCGGGAATTGTTGCCATGGGAATAGGCCTTGGTGCCGCATATCCTGATTTCAAAGCGGAAAATCCTACTCAGACGGTTACAAGCTTTGGGGGGCTTGTTTTTATGATCCTGTGCGCCGGTTTTATAGGCATTGTAATTGTCATCGAAGCAGGTCCTGTTTACAACCTTTTCATGGCCGGCTTCCAGGAACGGACATTGAGCCTGTTTGAATGGGCATGGATAGTCGGATCATTTATGATAGCTTTTATTCTCAGTATTTGCGCAATTATACTTCCCATGAAATTCGGAGAAAAGAGATTGTCAAAAATATCGATCTGACATGGTGACCTTTGAAGTTGAATTCACCTTACAAAATAAGTAATCAGCATATCAAGAATGTCTCTATTAAGCTTGCGCAGTTTTAAGCGGCGGGATGGTTCGTTGTAGGGCCCTGACCGTCAAGGATTTTACGGACCGTAACGGCCAGCGTTGTCTGGTCGAACGGTTTTTGGATATAACCTCCATTGCTGCGGTGCATAATCGCTTCAATCGGTTCATCAATGGCATATCCACTGGCGACAAGCACTTTTACCCCAGGCAGTTGTTTATTAATTGATGTAAATAAATCATGGCCATCTACGCCCGGCATAACCATATCCAGTATAATCAGATCGATTTGACCAACGTGCTTTTTGATCAACTCCAATGCTTCATCACCGCCGGCAGCCGTCATTACGGTATAACCCAATTCCGACAGCATTTTTTCCAGTGCCTGGCGGATATAATTTTCATTATCGATCACCAAAAGCGTTTCGCTGCCGCCTTTGGGTGGTGATGAGGATTGAACTTCAGACGGCAGGGCTTTGTCGGTGGCCGGGAGATATATATTGAAAGTAGTTCCTTGATCCGGCCGGCTTTCAACGTCAATAAAACCATTATGGTTTTTGACAATACCGAAAGCCGAGGCCAATCCGAGGCCGGTACCGCGGCCCATTTGCTTGGTGGTGAAAAAAGGTTCGAAAATACGACGCTTGACCTCTTCATCCATTCCGCAACCGGTATCTCTTACAGATACTTTTACATATTTGCCGGAAGGCACTCCATGGGCCCGAACATACTGTTCATTGCAAATCCTGTTGGTCGTTTTCAGGAATATGCTGCCGCTGCCGGTCATCGCCTGGGAGGCATTAAGGTAAAGGTTCATCAACACCTGTTCAATTTGGCTGCGATCCGCTTCCACCGCCCATATCTGTTCCGTTAGATCCTGGTAGATTTTAACCTCTTTGCGGGTACGACCGAACATTTGGGCGGCATGCTGTAAAATATCGTTCAGGTCGATGGGGCGGACGTCATATTTGCCGCCACGGGCAAATCCCAGCAACTGACGGGTCAAATCGGCCCCGCTGCCGACGCACCGTTCAATGGCTTTAAGATTTTCCTGCAAACCGGTATCCTGCCGGGTTTTTATCAACAACGAAGATACATTTCCCTGGATGGCCATTAGCAGGTTATTGAAATCGTGGGCAATACCTCCGGCCAAAGTACCGATGGCCTTCATTCGCTGGGCATGGTGGAGCTGTCTTTCCAATTTGCGTTTTTCATTTTCGGTCTTTAACCGATTGGTGTTATCACGTGCAACGCCTCTAAAACCAATAGGTTGCCCCTCAGCATTTTTAATCAGGGAAGCGGACATCTCCAGATGATGTAGTCGCTTGTCTTTTCCTGTGATCGTATACTGCGTAAAGCTCACCGGCCGACCGGTTCGATAAATCTCATTGAATTTTTTATAGACCCGCTGAGCTGTTTCAGGGCTTGAGTACTGCCGGTTGTTCATGCCGATCAGTTCTTCCTTGGAATACCCGGTAATGCGACAGGCTGCATCATTGACAAATGTTAAATTGCCGGCCAAATCGAGTTCAAAATAAACTTCTTGAATACTGGCCAATATGTTTCGGTATTTATCCTCACTTTCCATGAGGTCTTTTCCCGTTTGCCGGCGCTGTTCTATTTCAGTACGCAGCCGAGTGTTAGTGCGTTCAAGGTCAGCAGTACGCTGTTTGACCTGTTCTTCCAAATGGTTACGATATTTTTCAAGCTGAGCCTCTACCTGCTTGCGTGCGGTAATGTCGCGCAGGGAGCCGATAATTTTTTGAGGCCGTTCCTTTTTGTCGCGAATTAAAATACAGTTAAGCGAAGCGTAGACGGGTTGGCCGGCTTCGTTGTGCAAACAGATTTCGTAATCCATCACTCTGCCGTGTTTTTCCAGGATACCAAGCAGTTTGTGACGTTTTTTGGGTATCTTGTAGAAATCGTAAATCGACTGGCCGATCAGTGCCTCCCGTTTGACGTTATAAATGCGGTCCAACGACGGGCTGATTTCCAATATCTTGCCGTCTATGTCGACTTCATAATAGATGTCCTGGATATTGTTAAAAATGCTTTTGTACTTGGCCTGACTGGTTTTTATCGCCGTTTTCATACGGGCAAAGGTATCGGCCGTGGTTTGGAGCTCTTTATAAATCGATCGGATCGGCCAATGGGTTTCAAAATTCCCGTGCTGGATGGCGTCGGCTTGACCAGCCAGCCTTGAAATCGGTTCGATGATGCCTTTGGCCAACAATATGCCGATAGCGGCGGCTAACAGGGAAATGACCAGGGTGAAATAGATGTTTAAGCGACGGTTGTATTTGATGGCGCCCAGATAATCGTCAGAGGGCAAATAAACACCGATGATCCATGGCCAGTTCTTATCGGCAAAGGGTTTAAACATGGCCAGATAGGACTTGTCCTGGTGTTCAAAATGGCCGAAATGCGGTTCGTTCAGCCGGATTATGCCGTCGGCACCCTGATCAAGCCGTGCTGCCGTGAATGCCTTACGACTGATGGCATGCTCCAATTCATATATTTTTACCAGACGGCTGGCTGTCGCCGGATCCTTCGACTTGGGTTTAAGTTTTGCCGGATCAGGGAATGCGACCATATCTGCGTTTCGGTTAAAGAGAAACGCCTGGCCGTTTTGACCGATTTTCAGGCCTGCGAAAAAGGTTGACAACCGGTCGATTTCAAGATCGACGCCGACAATCCCTTTTAGTCGTCCCTGGGCATCATACCAGGGAGCGGCGACGGTGATACCCGGTTTTTTGGAAGTAAAAAAGATATAGGGGTCGGTCCAGATGCTGCGCTGTTTTTCAAGGGCTTTGCGATACCAGGGACGCAAACGGGGATCATAGGTGTCATCCGGGACTTGTTCCTGTTCAACAAACTGTCTGTGGCTATTACGCCAGATCAGCCTGGTTTTTTTGTGACCGTCAGTATGGGCGATTATTTTAGTTCGAAATCCGTCCGGGCCTTTTTTATTGTGGCGCCGGACGTCAAAAAAATCGCCGTTGGGAAAGCCCAGATAGATGCCGGCAAAATGAGGATAAAGGCTCAGTTGGTCATGAAAATAGCGGGCCAGGGGCTCAATTTGGGTGTCGCTGAGATCCAGAACTTCGTCGGTAAGCATGTGAATGGTCAATTCTGCCGTCTGTTGGGCCGTGACTAAATGGCGGTAGGATTGGCTTTGAGCCAGGTCAGCCACGTTTGACATGATTTGCCGGGCGTGTTCCTGCAGTACGCGCTGGGAAGTAAAAAAAGAAGATGCGGCAGTTATTAAATGGGTTCCCCAAATCAAGCCAAGAAAGCCAAAAATCAGTGTCCAGCGAATTGAGATTTTCATATTCATACGATTGAAATTCGGTCACCTTAAGTTATTGGACTGAGTCATCAATTTGCGATAAGTATTACGTTAATTCGAGACCTTCGAAAAGTGCCGTTTTGCAAAGGTCTCGACTCATTTACTGTAAAGTTCCTACGCCTGTCAAACTCATTTTCAACAGTTTGAATTAATAAAGAGTGCAGCCCATATTTTTACAGTTAAAATTTGGAGGTATTTGTGACAAATTATAATTGATGAATTCGTAAAGAGTCGAATTCATCAGGTTTTAGGTGTTAAGTTTTATGTTTTATGTTAATGATATTATCTGTTTTAAAAGAGACTTAAAACTTAAAACGTTTCGTAAAAAGTGGTTTTTTACTTTTTACGAATTCATCATGTAATTTATGCTAATGAAATCGTAACCGTTCACGGGTTCAGAGTTCAGAGGATGTATGTTTGCCGCCAATCTAAAAAGTTGGTTCATAAGTTCTGAACGGTTTTGGACTAAAAGTGCAGAGTGAGCTTTACGTGGCGTTAGATCAACTATATATAACGAATGATGAGTTTCAAGACGTGTATTTTGGATTCAACGAAAGAAAGATAACCTTTAACGGTGAACTTTGAACCTGTGAACACTTACACAAAAGGAAAGAGAATTATGGAAATGGAAATTTTTAAGAAAATGGAAGCACCGGAATTAAGAAAGTATTTAGAATTTCTCCTTTGGCACTATAGAGTCGTTGACGCATTCTGGTTTATCTATGTGGCTGAACAATTTGACCAGCCGACAGCGGAGGGGATCAATGAAAAGGTGTGGGGGCGTGTTGCAGGTATGGCGGCAAAAGATCTAATCTCCAGGTTTGGTATCCAGGAAAGGGGACTTAGAGGTTTTGTGAAAGCCATGAGATATTTCCCCTGGTGTATCCTTGTGGGATATCAGATTGAGCAGTCAGACCATGAAGTGATCATCTCCGTACCCTCTTGCCCTACACAAGAGGCCAGACTCAAACGCGGTTTGGGTGAGTTCGTATGCAAAGAAATGCACAGGGGTGAATTTACAAATTTTGCTCAGGTCATAGATGATAGCATTCGAGTGGAGTGTCTTTTCGCTCCGCCTGATCCTCATCCCAAAGATATGTTTTGCAAGTGGCGCTTCTCGAAGCGGCTGGAAGCTTGCTAACGTTCTCTTTTCACCACGGAGAGTCACAGAGGGTTCAGAGGAGAGACCTTTGAAAAATGCTGATTTTTGTTCGAGTTCAAGGAAGGCGAAAATTTTAACCGGAGGAATACATTGAGTATTTCGAGGATTAAAATTTAAGCCTGACGCAGAAATCGGGCAAAAAGTGGCGTTTTGCAAAGGTCTCGAGGAATTTCAGGCCGAAAGCCTGAACTATTTATAAGCGGTCGGGGAGTTTTTCAATCTTTGCTCTTTCCGTCTGAGGAATAACCCTATAGCCCGTGCGATCCTTAACAATATTATCAGGGGATTGACCTGCGGCAGCTATCTCGCTGAGATTAGATTTGAGCCAGCCCCAGTAGGCAGATTCCCACGGCGGCAATGATCGTCTCTGCCTGTATGGGCTTTACGCAAAGGATAGGGGGCGGCTGCGAGGCACTGGTATCATCTGTTAAAGATCGCACGGGCTATAGGGTTATTCCTCAGACAGACCGTTTATAATCAAAGAAGCCATAAGGGTTCAGAAAAATGGCCTTTAGGAAGAAACTCCCCGACCCCTCATTTATACACACAGATACTTCTGACGGACTTCGTCGTTCTCCTGTAATTCTTTACTGGTTCCGTGATATCGGATTGAACCGTTATCAATCACATATGCGCGATCGCTGAGTCTAAGTGCTACAGATAGATTTTGCTCTGCCAGCAATACGGTTAAACCGCTTTCTTTTAACCTTGCGATCTGTTCTTCCAGCATCTTTATAATTAAGGGGGCAAGACCTTCGGTGGGTTCGTCAAGGAGCAGAAGATCGGGATTTGTCATTAATGCACGGGCAATGGTGAGCATTTGCTGCTCCCCGCCGCTTAAAAAACCCGCCTTGCGGGAATCGATTTTTTTTAAATCCGGAAAGAAATCATAAACCCTGTCTTTATCCCACCCTTTGCCGTCCTTTGGCTTGCCTTTTGATATTTCAAGGTTTTCACCAACCGTCAGGTCGGCAAAAACTCTCCGGTTATCAGGCACATAACCCATACCCTGCCGGGCAAGGAGATAAGGTTTCTGACCCGTACATGTTACTCCCTTATATTTGATGTACCCTGAGCGGGGAGGGGTCAGGCCCATAATGCTTCTCATGGTGGTGCTTTTCCCGGCCCCGTTTCTTCCCAAAAGACAGACGATTTCCCCTTTTCCAACTTCAAGGGAAACTCCGAATAAAATGTGGCTCAGGCCATAGTAAGTATGAATTTCTTTTACTTGAAGCATTCGTCACTGCCCCCCAGATAGGCATCTTGAACCTGCCTGTTATTTTTTACTTCATCAGGGTTCCCCTGGATAATCGTGCTCCCTTGCTGCATCACCATGATTTTCCGGGCAATTGAAAATACCAGTTCCATATCATGCTCGCAAAAGAGAATCGTAAGGCCGAGTTCACCGGAGAGTTTTTTCATCAGTGAAAGAGTGAATGCCGTTTCTTCCGGTGACATCCCTGCAGTCGGTTCATCCAGGATTAACAGTTCGGGTTTGTTTCCCAGTGCAATTGCCATCTCTAAAACTTTCTGGTCTCCATGGGACAGGGTCCCGCTGATGTGGCCGGCTTTATCAATAAGTCCTACGCTGTCTAAAATATCCCTTGTCTTACTGATGGCAAGATTCTTTGCGGGAAAAAATAGATTAAAAGTCTTTTTCTGGTGGGAAAGTACAGCTATCTGGACATTTTCAAAGACCGTCAATCGGTTAAATATATTTACAATTTGAAAGGATCTGCTAATCCCTTTTCTGCAAATTTTATAAGGTGGTAGTCCTGCGATATTCTCATCTTTAAAAAGAATTTTTCCTTTATCAGGTATCAACTGACCGGTAATCAGGTTGAACAAGGTTGTTTTTCCGGCGCCATTGGGTCCGATAACGGCAACGACCTCTCCTTTTTCCACAGAAAGGTGGGACCCGTTTACGGCTATAAATCCGTCAAAAGACTTGTAAGCAGCTTCTATCCTCAGCATTTATTAATTCTCCACCAAAGCGGCATTTTTACTCTTTGAAAATTTTTCTTGAAAATAACCAAGAACACCTTCAGGAAGAAATAGTATCAAAAGCATCAATACGATTCCAAGGATAAGGGTCCAGTATTCGGTGTATATGCCGACAAATGTTCTTAAAATGACAATAATAGCGCTCCCCAGCATAGGTCCCATGAAGATGAACCAGCCGCCCAGAAGGCACATGATGATAAGTTCCAGCGACAGGGTCCAGAAAAGCAAATCAGGAAAAGCACATTCCTCGACTGTCGCAAAAAGAGAGCCCGCAACACCGGCAAAGGCGCTTGCGATAACCAGACCTGCAAGTTGGTGTCGCTTTACATCCACACCGACGGCCTCCGTTCTTTCCGGGTTATCCCTGATTCCTTGAAAGGTTCTTCCAAAGGGTGAATTGACGATCATATACATTAAAATAAGGCAAACAGTCGTTACAATCAGCGTGAAATAGTATGATCCTGTTGTTGATGAAATCATATCCGGCACGCTGATTCCGTGGATTCCATCATCGCCGCCTGTGAAGGAATACCATCTGAACACGATTGCCCAGACCAGGGAACCGAGGGATAGCTGGAGCATTCCGAAATAGAGTTTTGACAATCGAACGGTGATCAGTCCCATAACCATACCCACAAGTGCTGCAATAGCGGGAGCCAAAATATACCCCAGCCAGGGCGAAAGCCCTGTTTTTTTTGAAAACAGAGCAAAAGCATATGCGCCGACACCATAAAAAACTGCATGGTGAAACTGGTACATGCCCCCAAAGCCTAAAACCAGATTAAGGCTGGTTGCCAAAAGACCTGTAACGAATATCAAAGCCAATAAATAGATATAAAACCTGGGTAAAAATAGGGGTAAAAAAAGAAGGAGGATGAAAAAGACTATACAAAATCCAAGGGTTCGTCGATTTGTCAATCCGCTAAACAAGATGTCGTCTCCTTTCCGGGCGAGCCGGTTTCGTTACTCTTTGAGCTAAGAAGTATTACCATGTGGATTTAAGAAGTCCTTTTGGACGAAAAAGCAGAACGATTATTACTGCAATATAAGGAAAAACAATGGCAAATTGCGGCCATAACAAAATGCCCATGGAATCTGTCAAACCAAAAATAAGGGCGCCAAGCAGTGCGCCCCACATATTTCCGAGACCACCGATAATAACTATAAGGAAAGCCTCGATGATAATGGCATGGTCCATCCCCTGTGTGATATTCTGGGTTGGAGCGACCAGAGCTCCCCCGAGTCCTGCAAGAAAGCATCCAATAACAAATACAGCGGCAAAGACCCGGCTCACATTAATACCTACAGCACCTACCATCTCTCTGTCTACGGCTGCCGCACGTGCGATTTTTCCGATTTTAGTCTTATTGGTTAAAAACCAGAGACCGAGCGCAACTAAAGGGCCTATGACAAGGAGAAACAGATTATAGCGGGGAAAGGGAAGGTCGAATATTGAAAACGATCCTTGCATAAAAACAGGTGCAGACAGGCTCCGATAGTCCGATCCCCACACCAGCTTTACCAAATCTCCAAATACGAGTGTAAAGGAGAAAGTGAACAAAAGCAGCATCAAGTGTTCTCTTTCATATAGATGGCAAAAGAGTCCCCTTTCAGCAATGAAACTGATGAGGGCAACTCCCAAAGGGGCTATAATAAGGGCCAGCCAGAAGCCGGCGGTACCGCCGCCAAAAAGTGTGGCGATGGTATAGGCTAAAAATGCGCCGATCATATAAAGAGAACCATGGGCGACATTCGGAATCCGTAGAACCCCAAGGACGAGGCTGAGCCCGGAAGCAACGATGAATAAAATAGTTGTCCTGCTCAGCCCCACCAGAACTTGCTGAAAAATGGCTGCAATTGTAATATTTGATGCAAATTCCATTGCAAAGACCTTTTAAAAAGCCGCATTCAGGCAATCCGTTCAAACAGCGACCCGCCTTAAAAACGGATTACCTGAATGTTCATTTGGGCATATTTTCAATAGGCTAAATTAATACAATAAAAGAAGTACTAAAGTTTTATTTCCCGCGAGCTTTTTTGATTTCCTTGATGGACGGCATAACTTCTTTGCCGGGTATTATCACGATATCTGTGGCTATAAGGAAATCATACCCTTTTGCTTTTTTGGTTGTGCCCATGAACATGGGGAGCATGGCCTGGTGATCGTATGCCCGCATTGTAACCTCGCCGACCGGTGTGCTTACCGTCAATCCTTCAAGGGCGTTAATGAATTTTTCAGTGTTGATTTTGCCTGCCTTTTCATAGGCTTTTTTAATAAAGTCAGCAGCCATAAACCCATACACAGCTCCTACTGCCGGGTATCTGTTATAAGCCGCCTTGAATTTATCAACAAAGGCCCGGTTTTCCTTGGTTTCGGGATAATAGAAAAAGTAATTCGAGGTTCCGATAACTCCTTCAGGGGCATTTAAGCCCAGGGGCTTTAGCGTGGAGAGCTCCGTAGCCGTGTGCATATAAAATGGAACTTTTTCATTAAAACCTGTGGTTTTTGCTGCTTTTAAAAACGGAACACAATCTCTACCTCCGGTGGCTATAATAACGGCATCCGGTTTTGCTGCAAGGATAGCGGTAATATACGGTGTGAAATCTGGTTCACCCACTTTCCACCAGGATTGACCCAGCAACTTTACTCCCGGTTTCATCTTCTTTAAATTATTCCATACCCCGTCGGCGATGGCGTGCCCGTATTCATAGTCGTCACCGGCGATCCAGTATTTGGTATATGGCTTTTTTGCCAGACCTGCCGCCCCGGCCTTACCGGCCATTGCAGAATTTTCAGTAAAGGAAAAAACATAACGGTGGCCTTTTGCTCCGGTAATTTTAGCGCTCTTGGAAAAGGTTACCAGAAATGGAATTTTTTCTTTCTTAGCCAGTTGTGAGATGGCAAGGGCAAGGGAACTGTTGATCGTTCCCATTAGGATGTCCACGTTTTCCCTCATGATCAATTCTTTTGCCGCGCTCAGTCCGATATCCACCTTAAACTTGCTGTCCCGGGTAGTGAATTCGATCTTCCTTCCAAGGACGCCCCCATCGGCATTAATTTTATCGACTGCCAGTTTAAAGGCATCCCGAACATCGTTGGTATAAGTGCTGGCTGGTCCGCTATAACAGTCCACGATCCCGACTTTTATGGTTTTGGCTGCATTAGCCGGAACACCTGCTAATAAAACCGCTAAAACAACTGCAAAACAGACGGTTATCCAAGATAATTTTTTCATAATAAAACCTCCCTTGTTTTGTATGGTAATGAAATGATTTCAGATTACAGTGTGAGATCCTTGCAAAACGGCACTTTTCGAAGTCTGCGCTTATCTGTCCGATTAGCGCTGATGCTTCACTTCGTGCCACTAAAGTGCCTGTGTCAGGCTCAAATTTTACGGTTTCGTAAAAAGTAACATCGATGGCTAAGTAAAAAGTTCCATATACAAGGCGTAGTGGTTTTTCAGGTACGAGGCAATACATGTAGTATGCCGAGTGCCTGAAAAACCGCTACAACGCAGTAGATGGGAGTTTTTACGACGCCATCAAGAATAACTATCAATCAAGTTAACGAAAAACAACCCTTTTTGTTATAAAGATTAGCGACCTGTAATTACATAAAGGTAAACCTCACGTGGTCCATGGGCACCGTGAACAAGGGTCGCTTCGATATCTGCTGTTTTGCTTGGCCCTGAAATAAAGGTCATGCAGTTGGTCAGTCCTTCTGATTTTTCTTTCGGGTCATGTTGAAGAAGAATAAAGAGTTCTTTGAGATTGCCGAGTATTTGTTTTAATTCTATAACGGCAATGTGAATAGATGGAACGATTGATACCAGTCGTCCCTGGCCCGGCCTTGTTTTCATCACCAGCGTTGCGGTATCGGCAATGCAAAAATCGGCAGATGTTACTCCGATGTATGAATCGATCACATGTTTTCGTATCTGCATTTTTTCAGTATTCCTGTCCCGGACAGCTTCTTTATTATTTCTCAGCTTAGAGCAAAATACAGGCACATTCCGGTCAGCCAAAACTTCAGTCAACTTCAATTTTTCGATAAGCGGGTGTTCCCAGGCTGTTAGGCTTTTTCGACTGCCCCATTCAGGCTCTTTTTCACGAACAAGCCCGGCGATGGAGGTTGATACAGACGTCGCATTCTTCAGGCAAATGACATTTAAATTAACCGTTTTGCTTTCATTAATTAACCTGCTTAACAGTTTCTGCCTTTGAGTAGAAGTTCTGGTTTTTATTTTTTCATAAAGTTCTCTGGATTCATCCACAGTTTTTATAGAAAATATTTCTTGTAGGCTGCTTTTGTGACCTGGGCTGCGCCCCAAAGCTTTTCTTACATTATTAATAAATCGGTTTTGGTCGGAGAAATTCATAAATAGATTTGATATTTTGTATTACTCTATCTTTTTGAAAAATATGCTAAATTCTTTTAAAGAGCTAAAAGTTTACAATATTTCAAGGATTCAGGTTAATACGTTTTGCGCGTTGCTTAAAAGTTTCGATCGATATTGGGAGGATATCCCGTTTTCCGGTCCAGCCATGCAAGGGTGGAGGAAGACGGCGAATCATCCCACCTTTTTGAGGAAGAAACTTTTGGCTGAAATAAGCCAGCCTGAGGAACAAATCATAAGTCCATCGGTTTCGTATAAGCCATGACCATGTCTTATACAGGGCTTTTTCAACTAAAGACGCCCTGGTTACATTCCATTTCCGATCACCATCAGCGAGTTTGGCGCGCAAGCCAAGGAGCATTTTAGGGATATCGATATTAACCGGACAAACCTCCTTGCAGGCTCCGCAAAGCATTTCTCCCAGGCAGAGGTCTTTGGCTCTATTGATACCCACCAGCAGCGGGGTAACAACACTGCCCACCGGACCACAATAGGGATAACCATAAGAATGGCCACCGATTTTTCGATAGACCGGGCAAACATTAAGGCATGCGGCACATCGGATGCAGCATAGTATTTCCCGGAATTCTTCATCGGCAAGTATTTTGGTTCGGCCGTTATCAATTATGATGAGGTGGAATTCCTCAGGTCCGTCCACTTGATCTTTGTGACATGGCCCGCCAATGTAACTGATGTATGTCGCCATGTTCTGGGCGGCAGCCGCTCTGGGTAAAAGCCTGAAAAGGACATCATAGTCGTTCAGACCAGCGACAACCCTTTCCATGCCCATAAACGCAACATGTACTTTCGGCAGGGTGGTTGACATGCGAATGTTGCCTTCATTGGATACTGTTGTGATGTGTCCGGTTTCAGCACATGCCAGGTTGCAGCCCGAGATTCCCATGTCGGCGGCCAGAAATTTATCACGCAGGGCTTTCCGGGCGGCCCTGGTCAAGGCTGGCGGATCATCTGTGTAATGTATCAAAAGCTTTTCGGAAAATAGTTTGCCGATTTCCTTTCGAGTTTTATGAATCGCCGGCGCGATAATATGTGACGGATGCTCCCCTGCGAGCTGGACAATATATTCGCCAAGGTCCGTTTCGACAACTTCTATACCGGCGGCCTCAAGTGACCGGTTCAGGCCTATTTCTTCGGTTAACATCGATTTGCCTTTTACCGCCGTTTTGACATTATGTTTACGGGCAATTTCAAGACAATGGCTTACAGCTGAAAGCGCATCTTCAGCAAAATAGACATGGCCGCCGTTTCTTCGGACATTTTCAGCCAGGGATTTTAAAAGGACATCCAGGTTTTCAATGGCGTTCATCCTGATATCGTGGGCTTCTATACGCAGTCTGTGTCCTTCAGGAAGATTTTTATAAGCTTCGACAGCCCCCTTGCCTAATCGTTCCTGGAGATTTGAAAGTGCATCTTGAAGAACCGGGTTCTTTATTGCGCGCTTTGCTTCATCCTTGTATTTTTCTGTGGTAATTTGGCTCAAGGCTTAGCATTCTCCATTTAACCGGCAAGAAGCCGGGCAATATGCATGACTTTGATCGGAGATCCTTTGCGGCTTAACATGCCATGAATGTTCATCAAACATCCGATATCACAACCCACGACAGCATCTGCACCGGAGTCGATAATATTTTTAACTTTTTCTTCAAGTATGGCCGTTGAAATTTCAGGGTACTTTATTGAAAAGGCTCCGCCGAATCCGCAGCAACGATCGGAATCTTTCATTTCTATAAATTGTACGCCTTTAACACTGCGAATAAGTTTTCGGGGCTGGTTACTAATACCGATGCCGTAAAGAAGATGGCATGAGTCATGGTAAGTGATCTTGCCATGGTAACCGGCGCCGATATCTTCAACGCCTAGAATATCCACCAGATATTCTGTTAGTTCAAAGATTTTTTTACTTAAGGATAAGGCGCGGCGGAACCACTTTCGATCATTTCGGAATAATTGGGGATAGTGGTTTCTTACCATATTCACACAAGATCCTGAAGGACAAACAATCGAATCAGCATTTTCAAAAATACGGATGAACCTTTTGGCAGCAACTTTAGCTTCTTTTTTGTAACCGGAATTAAAGGCCGGTTGGCCGCAGCATGTTTGATCAGGAGGATAGATTATGGTAAGGCCGAGCTTCTGGAAAATATGTACCACCGCTTCTCCCACATCGGGATATAAACAATCAATAAGGCACTGAATAAACAGGGTAACATTTTTATTATGCATCAGGTTAAGTTTTTTTGACGGTCTCGTAAATCCCGCCTTGCGGGACTGCGTTGTGCTGTATTTCGTAATCATTCAACGTACGATTAGTACTTCTTGTGATTATCCCGCTTTAGCGGGACACGCCCTTCTTGTCCCGCTGCTTTTTAGCGGGGGAATTTGAACTTTTTATGAAACCGTCTAAATCGGACTTTTTGCGAGTTTATCTTTTTTACTTATTGTATAGAATTTCCCTTATCTTTCGAGACAACTCTTTTATATTAAAGGGCTTTTGAATAAAGCCGTTGCAACCTCGTTCCAATATCTCAGTTGCCTGGCCATTGATGCTGTATCCACTAGAAAGGAGAACTTTTTGATCAGGATTGATCTCTTTTATCCGGTTATAAGTCTTTCCACCATCCATATCCGGCATGATCATATCCAGGATAACCAGATCAGGTGCAGGCAGAATAACCCCCGGCGCATCAAGTTTTATTCCTTCTTCTAAGCCTTTTGCCCTGTATGCTTTGCTGATTATTTTAACGGCTTCCCTGCCGCTTCCGGCCAGCAGCACTTTGTAGCCCAATGCTTCCAGGATTTCCTTACCCACATCTATAATCCTCTCTTCATCATCAACAAGAAGAATCGTTTCTTTGCCTTTTATAATTACTTCAGACGGCCTGCTTTCTTTTGCGGCTTTATTTTCAGATGCAGGCAGATAGATATTAAATGTTGCTCCGTGACCTTTTTCACTGTAAACATTCATGATGCCGTTATGATTTTTTATAATGCCGTAAGCCGATGCAAGGCCAAGACCGGTGCCCTTGCCAATATTTTTGGTGGTGAAAAAAGGTTCGAATATCCTCATCTGCACGGCTTCATCCATACCGACTCCGGTATCTGTTATAGATATTTTTACAAATCCGCCCGGTTCAGCTTCATACGGCCTGGTATATTCTTCATCAAGGGTGATATTCTCTGTTTCAATGTATAGCTCCCCGCCTCCGGGCATTGCCTGCCAGGCATTGACATAGATGTTCAACAGCACTTGTTCAATTTGTGCTCTATCAACCTCTACTGTCCAAATGTCTTTTCGATACTTTTCGTGGATCTTTATCTCTTTCTTAGTGCCTCCAAACATATCGGAAGCTTTTGTTACCAGTTCGTTTGGATCGATTGGCTCGACTTCATATTTGCCGCTCCTGGCAAAACCTAATATTTGTTTTGTAAGAATCGATCCTTTTTTGATGTATTCTTCAATGTTTTTGATTTTTTCGTAATGTGGGTGGCCGGGATCGATACCCAGGAGAATCAGGGAAGCATTTCCCTGTATAGCCATGAGCAGATTGTTAATGTCATGGGCAATACCGCCTGCAAGGGTTCCTATTGCTTCCATCTTTTGGGCTTGTTGAAACTGTATCTGAAGTTTTTTCTTTTCTTTCTCCATCCCCTTGCGTCTCGTAATGTCTTTATCAACACCACGGTAGCCTGAATACTCGCCTTTCTCATTTATAATGGCCAGGCCGTTTGTCAGAATGCAGATTTTCTTTCCTTCTTTTGTCAGGTTCCAGTTCACCAGATCTACTATAGGTTTTCTTTCTGAAACGATCGGCTTTAAGACTTTTTTAACACGCCTTGCCTCATCTTCAGGCATTAAATCAAAGGCGGTTTTTCCAATCAGTTCTTTCGGTTCATATCCAATGACATTTTTTACCTTTCCGGATACATATGTAAACCTTCCCTTTTCATCCATTTCCCAAATCCAGTCAGCAATACTATGTGAAATATCCTTAAAGCGCTCCTCGCTTTTTCGCATAGACTTTTCTGCCTGCTGCCTGCGGTAAATATTTATACAAAGGATCGCGACCAGTAATACAAGGATTGTAATGATTCCGATAACAGTCCAAATCAGATGCCTGTATCGCCAGAAGATCGATACGGGTTCGTTGATGACAACGCTGCTTTCGGGCAGGTCTTCATGGGAAATTCCAAAGCGTTTCATTTGCCTGTAGTCGAACATGGGGATATTGGGGCTCTTGCGGATTATGGGAATACTCCGGGCTGATACGCCCTGTAAAATCTTTACGGCCATTTCAGCGGCTTTTTGACCTTCCTGCCGCCCACTGGTCACGATACCTCCCAATGTGCCATGCCCTATAAAGAAATCCCATGCAGAGTAAATCGGCAGTTCGCAGAAAGAACGCACCATGGCGCTATATTCTTCATAGGAAAATACCCTGCCGTCGCGGTCCCGATAAAATGAGAGAAGCAGGATAACAGTATCATCCGGAAGATCTTTCAGCCTGTTATTAAGTTCAGAGGCAGTAAGGTTAAAGAGTTTTATGAATTTGACAGCGTTATTAAATTCGGAAATAATCGGCCGCAGCCGTTCAAGGTTCGCTAAACCTGTCGGGGTGTTGTCGTTGATTACAGCAATATGCCGGGTAGAAGGATGAAGACTAAGGGCCAGTTTGATGGTTGATTTAAGATCAAAATCTTCAGCTACTCCGGTAATTTCTTTTTGCCCGGCAATTCGTGAATCCTCAAAGTTGTTGATTCCGCAAAAGACTATAGGTACGCCGGGAAAAAGGGTTTCACGCCGGGGAAGCAAAAAGTTAAGGGCATTGTCGTCGGTCAGGATGATGACACTGAAATGGACGTCGTGATACTTGAACTTGTAGGTTTCTTCAAGTAAAGGAAAAATCTTTTCGGGATTGTTACGCTTGGAGTCCATGTATTCGACGAAGAGTTCAATGTCAAGGCCCGACTTGTCAAAGACTGATTGAATCCCTCCCATCTGGCTATCAGTCCACATGAAGCCCTGATGATAAGAGTGAAGAATGAGGATCTTGTGTGACGATGGTGTTTGTGCCGAAGCTGTGCCGGTGATTAACATGAAGGCGACAATAAAGACCATAGCCGGGAGGGTTGTGAATCTTGCAGATTTCAAATGCCGAAAATGTTGATGCGATAGCCCTGTTTGTAAGAAGAAAAATGGCATTTTCAGCTTCCTTAATAAAATAAAACATTTGAACATGTGAGCCGGTTTCAAAATGTTCAATTTCGAAGTCTACGCTTATCTGTCCAAGGTCAAGAAAGGCGAAAATTTTAACCGGAGGAATACATTGAGTATTTCGAGGATTAAAATTTGAGCCTGACGCAGAGATTGGGCAAAAGGGGGCGTTTTGAAATTGGCTCATGTATAGTCTCTTTTTATCACTACCACAGTAAAGCCATTCTTTCAACACATGATGGATCTTTTGTTTATAGCAAATCAAATCATAGCAAACCTTGCGTATGGCAATTGCCGCTGATTTAGGGAGTTTCATTTAAAACTGATGATCTCGTAAAAAGTCTTTGAATAATCGCCGGATGGCTAAGTAAAAGGCTCATATACAAGGCGTAGTGGTTTTTCAGGGACGAGACTATACGATATAGTATGTCGAGTTTCTGAAAAACCGCTACAACGCAGTAGATGAGACTTTTTACGACGCCATCAAAATTGCAGTGAAATATGTAATCTCTGACTTGCTCCCCTTGATTTTTTAATATATAAGGATTTATTTATGTTAACAATTTGAGGACAAAACCATGAAAACAACGGACACTGAACAAGCAGCACCTCCTCCCAACTTTATTCGAAATATTGTTGCTAATGATCTGAAGGAAAATAAATACGACGGCCGGGTTGTAACCCGGTTTCCGCCCGAACCGAACGGTTATCTGCATATCGGCCATGCCAAGTCGATCTGCCTTAACTTCGGTATTGCTGCTGAAAATAAAGGCGGTATTTGCAATTTGCGATTCGATGATACCGATCCAAGCAAGGAGGAGATTGAGTATGTGGAATCGATTAAGTCGGATGTCAGGTGGCTCGGATTCGACTGGGGTGAAAGGCAGTTTTTTGCGTCGGACTATTTTGAAAAGCTCTATAAATATGCCATGCAGTTAATCAAAGAAGGCAAGGCATATGTTGACAGCTTGAGCGCACAGGAAATCAGGGAATACCGCGGTACCCTGACTGAACCCGGCCGCGAAAGCGCGTATCGTGATCGCAGCGTGGAAGAGAACATGGATCTATTTACCCGAATGCGGGCGGGTGAATTTAAAGACGGTGCCCACGTGCTGCGGGCAAAAATCGATATGGCATCGCCGAATATGCTTTTGCGTGATCCGACTCTCTATCGTATTAAGCATGTACCTCACTATAGAACAGGCGATAAATGGTGCATTTATCCCATGTACGATTTTACCCACTGTCTGTCCGATTCCATCGAGGGAATTACCCATTCAATCTGCACGCTGGAATTTGAAATAAATCGTCAGCTTTATGACTGGGTTCTTGACGCATTAAATGTTTATCACCCACAGCAAATTGAGTTTGCACGCCTTAATATCAGCTACACAGTATTAAGTAAACGCAAGCTTATAGAACTGGTAGAAGGAGGACATGTCACAGGGTGGGATGACCCGCGGATGCTCACGATTTCCGGTTTGCGAAGACGCGGCTATACACCGGCGTCCATCCGAAATTTTTGCGAGCGCATCGGTGTGGCCAAACGGGATAGTATGGTCGATGTGGCGCTTCTCGAGTACAGCGCACGGGAAGATCTGAATAAACACGCACCCCGTGTGATGGCTGTGCTGCGGCCCCTTAAAGTCGTTATAGATAACTACCCGGAAGACAAGGAAGAAGAACTGGAAGGGGAGAATAACCCGGAAGATCCAAAAGCAGGGTCGAGGAAAATTCCTTTTACCAGGGTTCTTTACATTGAACAGGAGGATTTCATGGAAGATCCACCGAAAAAATTCTTCCGCTTGGCACCGGGACGTGAGGTAAGGCTAAAACACGCATATTATATCAAATGTGTAAACGTAGTGAAGGATGAGCAAACCGATGAAGTCGTTGAAGTGCATTGTACCTATGATCCAAAAACGCGAGGTGGATGGTCTGAAGACGGACGTAAGGTCAAGGGAACGTTGCACTGGGTCTCGGCAGCACATGCGCTTAAAGCTGAAGTGCGCTTATACGACCATCTGTTTTTAAAAGAAAATCCCGGAGATGAAAAGACCGGCAGCGACTTTAAAACTTATTTAAATCCAAACTCGCTGGAAAGCCTCACGTCTTGTATGGTTGAACCCAGCCTTGCGGTTGCAGTCCCGGGGAGTCGTTACCAATTTTTAAGGCAGGGTTATTTCTGTGTCGATTCAAAAGATTCATCCAGCAATGCCCTTGTATTTAACAGGACGGTAACCCTGCGGGATACATGGGCCAAAATTCAAAGATCCCGGAAAAAGTAGTTCTATAAAACATTTATTGCTATTTATAAAACGTTTTTATTAGATCGATTTCGCGTGTGAAAAAAAAGGGGGAAAGGCTCTATCTCCAACCACTAAAGAGAGAATTTCCGCAACCGCTTACTGTAGAGGTGAAACAAATACCCCCATCAGGTTCGTTCAGGGAACCTGTGGAATTTTTTAATCACCGTGTTTCCCCCATGCCTACCAGTCCTATCCTGCTAAATTTAGATTAGTATCAAAAGATTAAAACACTTTTTTTCTTGACGGGCTGTTTATTTCAATATTCGTTCATTTCGTTCATTTCGTTCATTTCGTTCAAACATGTATTTAACATGGAGGTGTCTGTAATTGAACAAAAATATATTCAGCATACCCCAGGCCGCTGAGTATTGCTCCCTGAGCAGGGGAACTGTCTGGAAGTATGTAAAGTCCGGAGAACTGAAGGCATCGCTTACGCCTGGAAGGCAGTATAGGATACTTAATAAAGATCTCGAACTCTTTATGCGTGAGAAAGGGATGTATCCTTTTGCGAAATATCAGCCTGCACAAAATAAAATCCTCATTGTAGATGATGATCCTCACATTCAGAAATGGCTCACCAAAATGCTGTCAGCTTACAAGTACAAAACAGAGGTGGCATCAGACGGGTTTGAGGTCGGAGTCAAGGTCACGGAATTTAAGCCTAGCCTTATAATCCTGGATCTGTTCATGCCTGGGATGAATGGCTTTGAGGTATGCAAACGAATAAAGAAAAATCCACTATCCTCTCAAATAAAAATACTGGCCGTTACTGGTTATGATACTAAAGAGAACAAAGATCGCATCCTGGAGGCAGGAGCCGATGGTTATACAGTAAAGCCTTTTGTGAAGGATGAGTTTCTCCAACAGATAGAAGACCTTTTGAATAACAAGAAATAGGGCTGTATGGGGACTTTCGCAACTTTTAAACTTAGTTCGTAAGGTCGGATCGAAAGTTAATAACTCAAGTTTCGCACCTGACTCTGCTCTGAGTTACCTGCTCACCATGTTACGCTATGTCCGTTTCTGGCTCGTTTTCATTGATGGATACCTTTTGTATGCTTGAATACTCCAAAATTCCAGTATGATGCAAGTATCATTGACTTTAATATCGATGCAATTGGGAGAAAATCATGATGAGAAATAAGGTAATGTATGGGGCTGAACTTAGATGGGCTCCTCGGATGTATTTCAAAAGTATATTCCAGTATCTTTTCCCAATATTTTTGTTTTCCTACATCATATTCATGGCTACATGGGATGTAGTGGCTAAGAACCTGGAGAAACCTGAAGAGAGACTCCACCAAGTGGCCCTACAATTGCCATGGCTGCATCAATTTCAGTTTGCAGGATATTATGCTGCTGTAGAAAAAGGATTTTACAGGAATGCTGGTTTTCAAGTCACTATAGCAGAAGGGCGGCCAGGAATAACACCGGTCGAAGAGGTTGTTTCTGATCGGGTGAACTACGGTGTGGCAAGGTCCGAAATCCTTCTCCATCGCTTGCATGGAAACCCCGTAGTCGTGCTTGCGGCTATCATGCAACACTCAGCTATTATTTTTCTCACAAAAAAGGAAACTGATATTAACTCCCCACAGGACATGATTGGGCATCGGGTTATGATGCTCAAAGGCGATGACGCTGCAGAATATATTGCCATGTTCCACAGTGAAGGGGTTTCATTGGAACAGATAAAAGTGATCCCCAGCAACTTCGACATCAATGATCTGATAGAAGGAAAAGTAGATGTCTTTAACGCGTATTCAACGAACGAGCCATATTATCTTGAAGCTAAGAATATCCCAACGACAATCATCAGACCAATTAACTATGGGATCGATTTTTATGGGGATTGCTTGTTTACATCAGAGCGAGAGCTCAAAAGAAATCCAGACCAGGTCAAGGCATTCCGTGAAGCCTCCCTGCGCGGCTGGCAATATGCGATGGCACATCCTGAAGAAATTATTAATATCATTCTAACCAAATATGGAGTTAAGAAAACGCGAGAACATCTCAGTTTTGAAGCCAATGCCCTACGCGAATTAATACTTCCTGATATAATCCAAATAGGTCATATGAATCCGGGACGCTGGCATCATATGGCAAACACTTATGTTGAACTTGGAATGGCTGACTCTGATTACTCCCTTAAGGGTTTTATATACGATCCCAACCCCAAGCCTGACTATACATGGATACGATGGGCATTTGGAGTGACAGTTTTCTTATGTCTTTTGATCGGTTTGAGTGCGATTGTTCTTTTTTTATTTAACAGAAGGCTTCAGGTTGAGGTTCGGCAGCGCAAGCAGGCGCAACAGACGATTATAGAGAGTGAACAAAAAACCAAACAATATCTTGATGTTGCCGGAGTAATAATTTTGGCCTTAGACACGGATGGGAATATAAGCCTAATCAACGAACGCGGCCTAAAAGTCCTTGGTTATCGGCGGGAAGAGCTCCTCGGGAAAAACTGGTTCACGACCTGCCTACCAGATAGACTTCGGGGAGAGTTTGTAGCTGTTTATCGTCAGCTGATGAGGGGTGAAATAAAACCGGTAGAATACCACGAAAATCAGAT
>DAOWEJ010000023.1 GCA_030638575.1 Deltaproteobacteria bacterium
CAGGGGTACAATAAAGCCTGCTGCGCCTCCGATATGAACGATAACCGGTGCCGTTAAAGATGCCATAACGATATATGTGGCCGTAGTAGGAAGCCCCATCCCTATGGTCAAGCTTGCAAGGGCGGTTATTATAAGCATCAGATAAATATTACCACCGGAAATGGTTTCAACGATCTGAGTAATAAGCCCCCCAAGTCCTAAAGCAACAACACCTACAATAATTCCTGCAGCGGCTGTTGCAAGGGCAACGGATACCATATTGCGCGCACCGCTCGCTAAAGCGGAAACAATATCGATACCACCCTGTTTAAATGCAGGCCCGAGGGGTTCTTTCTTCAAGTATGCCTTGACCGGGTTCTGGAAAAGCATGATTATAGCCATAACCCATATTGCATTAAAAGCGGCGAGTTCCGGGGAATGCCTTACAACAATCAGCTCATATAAAAGCATTGTCAGCGGTATAAGAAAGTGGATTCCACTGATTAATGTTTTTAAAAAAACAGGGAGTTCTGCCCGCGATAAACCCTTTAATCCCAGTTTGGAAGCCTCTATATGCGTTATATAAAAAAGGGCTGCATATGAGGCAAAAGCGGGTACTGCTGCTGCCTTGACAACTTCAATATATGGTACATTCACATATTCAGCGATAATAAATGCAGCCGCACCCATGATAGGCGGTGCAAGTTGGCCGTCAGTGCTTGCTGCAACTTCAACGGCCGCTGCCTTGGTGGGTGGGTACCCAACCTTTTTCATCATCGGTATGGTAAAAGTTCCGGTGGTAACGATGTTTGCGATACTGGATCCTGATACCATTCCGGTCAGTCCGCTGCCCACAATGGCCGCCTTGGCAGGTCCGCCTTTAAATCCTCCTAAAAGGGCAAGGGCAAGCTGGATAAAATAATAGCCTGCACCGGCTTTGTCCAGCATTGCTCCGAAAAGCACGAACAGAAAGACAATTGTTGCTGAAACATCCAGGGGGATACCGTAAATTCCTTCAGTGGACATGGTCATCTGACCCATGAACCGGTTGAGTGAAACCCCTTTAAACGCAACAACCTCGGGCATGTAAGGCCCAAAAAATGAATACATGATAAAAAACGATGCAATGACAGGCAGGGCCGGCCCGATAACCCGGCGAGAGGCCTCGAGCAAAAGTATTACCAATACGGATCCAATTAAAATATCTCTTAAAATAGGCGATCCGTAACGCGTTGTCATGCCTGTATAATCTAGTGCGATGTAAAGGGCTGAAAAAGCTGCAACAATAGCGATTATATAATCTAATACAGGAATTTTTGTTTTGGCAGAAAGAAATTTAAGACCGAAATGTGTCTTTTTAAAAAGGGGATAATTAAGAAAAACAATCAGGAGGGCAAAACCTAGATGTATGGCTCTGATAAATGTAGAATCGATAATGAGCCAGCTGGCGATGCACAACTGAAAAATACTCCAGATCACCGCAATAGTGGGGATGACATACTTTGAAGGCCCAAGGGGCTTTCGCCCAATACCTTCTTCCTCTTCAGCCATACGCCTTGCTAATTCCAGGCCATCATCCTTTTCAATCATTTCATTATTACTCATATTTTTCACCTAATTAGTCAAGAATGTGTGGCGGCTTCAAACCGCCTGAACACTTTAAAGAGGGTGATACTTATCAGTCTGTAACTGGTCATAAATAAATAAAACCGATATGGAAATGGAAAAAGTCAGACTCAAGCAAGACAGCCGCAATGCTACCGGTATAGTTAAAATAGGTAGCGGGGCCGAATATCAATTCGGACCCGCTACCTGAAGGGCAGGTATTTTTTAAAACGACTATTTAAGGCCGGCTTCCTTGTAGTACTTCAATGCGCCTGGGTGTAATGGTGCGGAAAGGCCTTCGAGCATACCCTCTTTGGTCAGCACTGCATAAGCAGGATGCAGCTTTTTAAAATCCTCAAAGTTGTCAAAAACTTCTTTGGTAACTGCATATACCACGTCTTCCGGTACTTTTGCAGAGGTAACAAAAGTCGCTTTAACGCCGAAAGTGTCAACATTTTCTGTGTTCTCAGCGCCTGGATAGAGTTTAACCGGAATGAATGCCTTGGCATAGTAAGGATATTTTGCGAGCAGGCTGTCTACACCGGTAACCGAGGCAAAACGTACTTTCCTTGCGCCTGCGGTCGCTTCCTTGATTGATCCGCTGGGATGGCCAACAGTGTAAAAGAACGCATCGATCCTGCCGTCCTGGAGGAGGCTTGCTGATTCGGAAGCCTTGATACCTTCTGCATTCATGTCTGTCTTGTAATCGATTCCAACAGCTTCAAGGGCGTCTATGGAGTTCTGGCGTTGACCTGAACCAGGGTTACCTATATTTACTCTTTTGCCTCTCAGATCGGCGATATCATTGATATCGGCGTCTACAGCAGCAACCAGTGTAATCGACTCCGGATGGATGCTGAATACAGCCCTGAGATCTTCCTGCTTGCCTTTATCCTTCCATTCCGCAAGAGCGTTAATGGCCTGATACTGCCTGTCTGACTGGACAACGCCAAACTGGAGATCCCCGGCCATGATGGCATTTACATTAAAGACCGATCCACCTGTCGATTCAACAGTACAGCGAATTCCGTAAACATCTTTTTTCTTGTTCACAATCCTGGCAATAGCGCCGCCAGTGGGATAATAAACTCCGGTAATACCACCGGTACCAATTGTTATAAAGGTGGTTTTAGCCTTTTCCGGAGCTTCACTGGTTGCCTTCTCATCAGAGGGCCCACACCCTATAATAAGGGCAAACCCAAATATAAGGACAACACCCAAAATTAATGCTTTTTTCATCTTAACCTCCTTAGTTTTAATAAATTAACTTTTAAAATTGCATAAGCCTAAATTCTCTTATTCCCTTTTTTACCCCCCCCTTCATACGCATATTTGTATATAATAATGAATAATATGGTGCAAGCAAAACTTTAGCATATGCGTCCAATCTGCCTATCAAAATTAAATACCTAATGCAACATTTTTATAAATATCTTTGAAATGATAAATTATTCTTTTTAATTTAAGTAGTTGATAATAGTAGAAGGCTCATATTATTTTTCTATTTCATACTTTTTATACTTTTCAGCAAGGGCAAAATAGTATTTCGATTCTATGTGGCGCCCTCTTCTCAGGCATCCCTTGGCATAAATACTACATTTTTCCTTTAGCACTTTTACTGCAGAAATGTATTGAACTTTTGAAAGGAAATCTCTTTCAATTATTTTTTTCAGTGCCTGTATCCTGAATTTGTCGAGCCCTGATCTTTTCGACAACTGGTCATCATGCCCCCCCCTTTTTACTATAAGCGGCGTATCTACGAGATAGACAGGATATCTGCAGCTTATCCTAAGCCACAGGTCATAGTCTTCGCAGGCGGTCAGATTTTCATCAAACACGCCTATTTTATCGAAAAGACCTCTTTTTAACATCACGGCAGAAGGGCTCACTATGCACAGGGGCAGAGAATGTTCAAAAATCATCCCGGAAAACTTTTTGTGGCGATTTTTAGGATTTACCCGTATGCCGTTTCTAACCCACAGCTCTTCAGTCTGGCATATCAAAGCTTCCGGGTTTGATTTGAAAAACTCAACCTGCCTGGCAAGTTTTCCAGGCAGCCACAGATCGTCCGAATCGAGAAAAGCGATGAAAAGCCCCGATGCAAAAGCTATCCCCGCATTTCTGGCAGCACTTACACCACGGTTATCCTGCCTGAGCGCTATAATATCCCCACCATATGCACTAAGCATCTCATGGGTGTTATCCGTGGAGCCGTCATCAACAACAATCAGTTCAAAATCTTCAAAGTCCTGTGACAGGACGGAATCAATGGCCTCTTTAAGTATCCAGCCCCTGTTGTATGTGGGGATAATGACGGTTACTAAAGGATTTATGTTTTCGATTTTATTCATCTTGTAATTGTTATGAACTCGTAAAAAGCCGGATTTCCCCATTCAACATTGTAATTGAGCGCTTCGCTTAAAGAGCACTACGTTTGATGAGTGCTTCGCTTGAGGATTAAGGTTTTAGCCTCAAGGGCGTCAGTCCGCTCTTCAAGTCACGAAGTGACGCTCCTCAAGGCCGAAGGCCGCTCCTCTGATGTTCGCTGTTTATTTTTTTCAGCAAACCTTCCACAGTCCATCCGGCGCAAAATCAACTTAGCGCTTATGCCCCCCGCCCCTACACCATTCTTTCTATCTTCCTTAACTTCTTCTCAAGCCGTTTTTTGGAAACAGGAATGGCTGTTTTAAGTTCCTGGGCAAAAAGAGAGACTTTATATTCTTCGATTAACCAGAAGTACTCTTCGACAGCATTTTTCTTTTCTTTTGATACTAAAGGCGAAAGCCCTTTAAGCAGTTCATTCAGGCTGTCTGTAAAAATCTTTAATTCTTTTGCTTTTGCCTTCTCCTTTTCAAAATTTATAAGCGCCCTTTGTGCGCGGATTTCTACCGCCTTTATGTATCTTACCAGGTGAACGAACCTCTTGCTGTCGTACAGATCCATGAAATTTTCCGGCACAAGCCTTGATAGTTCTTCCTTCAAGCTATTTAAAAAAGCAAGTGCCTCGTTATTAACTCTCCCAGATTTTTCAAGATCGTAAACAGCAGACCTTGTTTTATAATAAGCCTCAAGAACCGGTAAAACGCGCTCTAATAATTTCCTGCCTTTTGAAATTATAACGGGTTTTACTGCTTTAACATGGGAATAAAAGGCTTTTTCAGTCCTTATGTTATTTTGGAACAGACCTTTAGTTACGTTTTCATACAGCTTTTTTTCAAAACGCCTTGCGCCACCGAAATAATCGGCATAATGAACCGCCTCTTTGGGAATAACCAGATTTTTCTTTAAGAATTTTAAATCTTTGGCAAAACAAATTGCATAAAGGCAGGCAACCCCTTCTCTGTGGGATTTGGCAGCTTTATCACGATCCTGGAAAAGGCGCAGGTTTACACTTTCGCCTGTTTTAAAATCTGCCTCCAGGGATGGATAGCTTGTCCAGGCCCCCTTGTTTTTTACCTTTATATCGATGCTTTCTGGAAGATTTCCAAAATCCCACCTGGTTATACCGGCTTTTTCCCATTTTTTCCTGGCTGATTCAAATTCAGCCGTCTTAATGTTTCTGGAAAAATTTTGGGCAAGAATCTCCTTTTCTCTGCTGCAACAAAGTTCTTCGCCTTTAGGGCCTGTGATCGATATGCGCATCTTGAGGTGATCAGGAAGCACATCTTCAGCCCATGCTGAAGCCGGGATATCAACTTCAAAGCGCTCATATATAAATTGCCCGAGAGTAGTTATCAGGGAATTATTGCTCTTTTGCATGTGCCTTATAATTTCATCAACCGTATCAGCCACAGGTACAAGCTGTTTTCTGTATGCTTTTGGAAGCCCCTTTATCAGTGCAGCTATCTTTTCTTTGTAAAAGCCGGGTACAAGCCAATCCACAGTTTCAGGGGAAACCATTGGTGCAATGGATGAGGGTATTTTAACTGTTACGCCATCATTAGGTTTTCCCGGATTAAACTTATAAAGACATTCAAATGAATTGCTTCCGATATCAATGCAATCCGGAAAAACAGAAAGCTCATTTTTATCAGGTGGATAAATGAGAATATCTTCCCTGCTCATTTGCAAAAAATTATCGCTGCCTTTTTTCTTTAATCGTTTCCGAAGGGTTCGGGTATCATATATTCCACTTAGCCTTTCTTTGTAAAATTCGAACATCTCCTGATCGCTAACCAGCATGTCTCTTCGCCTGAGTCTGTTTTCCATGTCTTTAATTTCATCAACGAGTCTTTTGTTATACTTCATAAAATCAAAGGGCCGTCTCATGTCACCTTCAACGAGTGCGCTCCGAATAAAAATTTCAGATGCTTCTTCCCGATTTACTCTTCCATAAGAAACCGGTCTGCCCGGTTCAATGACCAGACCGAAAAGGCTTACCTGCTCGGATGCAACCACTTCGCCCCTGTTTCTTTCCCAATGAGGATGCAGGTATGTATACTTACACTGGTCTCTGCCCAGGGCTTCCAGCCAGCTAATTTCTATATTGGCCACAGTCCTTGCAAAGAGTCTTGATGTTTCCACCATTTCTGCAGCCACAATCCATGTTTTCGCCTTGTTGAACAGTCCAGAACCAGGAAAAATCATCACCTCTTTTCCCTTTGCGGCTTGAAAAAAGTTTTTTTCCTTTTTCACAGAAATATTTGAAAGGAAACCGCTTAAAATCGATTTGTGAACAGCGCTGTAAAAAGGAGTAAATACTTCCGACCCGTCTTTCCCATTCTTATTCTTCTCTACTTTTAAAACTCCCTTTTTATCTTTTTCCTTTAACCCGTTTTCTTCCAGGATGGCTGAGATCTGTGAATGGATGTCGCGCCATTCCCTCATTCGTTTAAAAGACAGGTAATGGGCTCTGCAATATTTTTTCATCTGGTTTGTACTTTTTACCTGCCGCCAGGTATCGTGATAGGTATTCCAGATATTCAAAAGCGTGATAAAATCGGAAGCAGGATCTGCAAATTTTGAATGTACTTCGTCAGCTTCCTGAGTCTTTTCCGCCGGGCGTTCACGGGGGCCCTGGATACTCAAAACGGAAGCAATAACGGTAACTTCTTTCAAACACCCTTCTTCCTTAGCTTCGATGAGCATTCGTGACAATCTGGGGTCAATGGGAATCTTTGACATTAACCTTCCGTTTTTAGTAAGAGAGAAGTGGCTTGCACCTTTTGACTTCGACCTTTCAGGCTCTTCATAGATCGCTCCAAGTTCCAAAAGAAGATCAAATCCATCTTTGATACTCTTTTTGGCCGGCCTGTCGATAAAGGGAAAATCGGATATATCGCCAAGATTCAGGGCAATCATCCTTAAAATGACCTGTGCAAGGTTTGATCTTAATATCTCCGGCAGGGTAAAGAGGGGGCGGGAAAGAAAATCTTCTTCAGAATAAAGGCGTATGCAAATGCCGTTTTCAACACGGCCACATCTCCCTTTTCTCTGGTCGGCACTGCTTCTTGATATGGGCGTAACAGGAAGGGCTGTGGCCCTTGATCTTGGAGAATATCGGGAGATTCTTGCAAGACCTGTATCTATTACGTACCTGATACCCGGTATTGTAATAGAAGTTTCGGCAACGTTGGTTGCAATAATGATTTTTCTTCCCTGCGGGCGTGAAAAAATCTTTGACTGCTCAGATGCCGGAAGTCTTGCAAATAGAGGATAGATAAAGGCGTTTTTGTAATTTCTTCCTTCAAGCAGCTCATATGTTTCACGAATATCCTGCTCTGTGGGCATAAAGATAAGGATGTCACCATACTGACCTTCCCTGTTTAATTTATCAACAGCATCTGCTGCCATTTCAACATGGGTTAAGTCGTTTTTTGCATCCTGCCCTTGCTTTTCAGAATCCGGGCAAACCGGCAAATATCGAATATCAACAGGATACATACGGCCTGATACTTCAATTACCGGTGCATCATCAAAAGCTTTTGAAAATTTTTCTGTATCAATGGTAGCCGATGTAATTATCAGCTTAAGCTCTTTTCTTCTTTTTATCAGCTTTTTTAAAATTCCCAGGACAAAATCTATGTTAAGACTTCTTTCATGTGCCTCATCCACGATGATGGTATCATATTCGTTAAGATACGGGTCGCTGAGGGTTTCGGCAAGAAGGATGCCATCGGTCATTATCTTTATAAAAGGATCTTGACGGGCGGTATCTTTAAACCTTATTTTATAACCTACGGACTTGCCGAGCTTTTCACCCAGTTCTTCAGCAATGCGATGGGCAACCGTTGTCGCAGCGATTCTTCTTGGTTGAGTACAGCCGATTTTACCATCTATCCCTCTTCCGGCAGCAAGGCAGAATTTAGGTATCTGGGTGGTTTTTCCGGAGCCTGTCTCCCCTGATATGATGACTACCTGATTCTTTGCAATTGCATCTATAATGTCGCCTTTTCTATCGGTAATCGGCAAAGACGGGTTATAAGAAAACCGGGGCGTGTTTTGTTTGCGCTGTTTTCTTTTTTTAATTGATATGTTAGGCTTTTTTAGATGACCTTGCATTTTTATTCTTTCGTGATAAAAATATCTTAACTGCTCGGGTTGTAAGGTTCACGGTTCACGGTTAACCACGCGGTCTTGCACTTTAAGTTCCGAGAGAACTTTATGCAGCTTTGGACGAAAAGTATATATCACCAGGCGAATTTAAAGGTACATGTGAGCTGGATAGACGAATTTCGCCGCCGCGGGACTGTTTGTGGATTCACCAACTATTTCAAAAAATAAGAAGAGCGCAAAGCAACC
>DAOWEJ010000005.1 GCA_030638575.1 Deltaproteobacteria bacterium
AAAGCTTCGGCATATTTCACCACTTCCGGCACACGAACGATGCCGCCGATATTGGTGCCGCAGTTGCACACAAACACACCGATTCTCGGCCTGGCACGCACCACTTCTTTTTCCGGCGGAATGTCGAGAGTCTTTGTACGCGTGTTTCTGGCAGGTGCCAGTTTCTCGGTCGCCTCGCAGGCCGCGGCGCTGGCTTCCATAACGGATTGGGGAATATCCTTGGGCCCGGCAAACGCACCACAGGCATAGATTCCCGGCACCGTGGTAGTCACAGGCGCGAAAGAACTCGACGCAATAAAACGGTATTTATCGAGGCCGATACCGATTCGGTCCGAAAGTGTCTTTACATCGGGTGCAATCTCCAGTCCCGTGGATAAAACGACCATATCAAATGTTTCCACTTTTGGCGTTCCGTCTTCTTCCACATATCGAAGCTGCAAATCGTCTGTTCCGGGTACAGGCTCCACGGTGTGTATTCGTGACGGAATGAAACGCACACCGCTTAGTTTGGCCTTTTCATAGTACCGGTCGAAATCCTTTCCCTGGGTTCGCATATCCATGTAAAATATCGCACAATCCAGGGGTTTGCCGGCATGTTCTTTGGCCATGATCGTCTGTTTGACGGCATACATGCAGCACACCGATGAGCAGTATCCATTGCCGCACCGGTTCGTTTCCCTGGACCCGACGCATTGCAGCCACGCGATCTTCTTCGGCTGCTTTTCCGTCTGCTTTTTCATCCGTTTGCTCGAAGGCCGGACCAGATGCCCCCCATACGGCCCGGTCGCAGACAGGATGCGTTCAAATTCCATAGAGGTTACAACATCAGGCCGACCGAAATATCCATAATTATCGGCCCGGCCCGGGTCAAAAGACCGAAACCCCGGTGCCAGAATGATCGACCCGACATTCAGCGTGATCGTCTTTTCCGTGTCATCGAAGTTGATGGCTCCGGACGGGCAGAACTTCTCGCAGGCTTTACACTTGCCATTTTTTTTGAAGTAAATGCAGTTGTCCGCATCGATCGCATATTTCAAGGGTACGGCCTGAGAGTATGGCACGTAGATCGCCTTGCGCTTGATCAGTTTTTCGTTATAAACGTCATCCACCTTTTTGGGACACTTTTCTGCACACATACCGCAGGCAATGCATTTTTCCGTGTCCACATACCTGGGATGCTGAACAATGGTTACCGAAAAATCGCCCTCTTCACCCGAAATTTCTCCCAGTTCCGAAAGGGTGAGCAACTCAATGTTGATATGCCGGCCGACCTCGACCAGTTTGGGAGCGAGAATTCACATGGAACAGTCGTTGGTGGGAAAGGTCTTGTCCAATTGGGCCATGGCACCGCCTATTGCCGGTGATTTTTCCACTATGTAGACAAAAAATCCCGAGTTCGCCATGTCCAGCGCCGCCTGCATACCGGCGATACCGCTACCAACAACCAGAACTGCACCTTGCAGGTCTGCTTTAAGCTGGGTGTCTTTCATATCTGCTCTCCGTTTTTCTGATTGGGATTAAGGCGCGGTTACCACACCTCTCGCTCAAGCCGCTTGAAAATAAACATAAGCTGCTTTTGAGTGAGTTCTCCCACATGTTCATTAATCCACTTCAGATCTCCCGAAATAATGGCTGCCTTGGCTTCGTTGGAGAGATGATACTCTTTAAGGGCCTCGGAACCTGTTTCCATCAATTCGGTCCAGAACTCTTCATCTTCAGAGGTCCTGTTCAGAACTCTGGTAACCTCCCGTTTCTGAATCAGCTTTTCTTCCTGTGCCACTGCTTTCTCAAGAAGTTTATCGACACGGGCCTTTGCCCTCTTTTCCAGAGCCTTACTGACCGCCCCCTTGATCTCGTCATCAGTAAAGGGTTTAGGCAGGTAGTCGAAGGCGCCAAGCTTCATGGCGTCTACCGCAGAATAAACACTTGCATACCCCGTAATAACGACCACCTCTGTCTCGGGCCGTTTTGCCTTAACCTGTTTTATCACCTCCATGCCGTCTATGTCCGGCAATTTGAGGTCAGCCACCAGCAGGTCGAAACCGTTATTAAAGAATGAATCGAGAGCACTTTGTCCTGTCATGGCCAGATCGACATCATAACCTTCTTCAGTCAGGACCATTTTGACCCCATTTGCCACGCTGGGCTCATCCTCCATGATAAGAATGTGTGGCGGAGATATTGGATGCCCCGCTCCTTTAGTAGTAGGTGTTTGGATTGTTTCCATGATATCCCTCCTTTTTAAAATACTAGTTGGAATTTTTTATGCATTTGAAATTGAATGTGAGCAAATTCTGTGCCAGAAGATATTCAGATGAAGGTGAAGGGATAGCTGTGTATATTTATATGTAATATTAACAGGTTAAGCCAATCAGTATTTTTCGGCAGGATTGCATTTGACGGCTCTGGTATATAAAAAATTATACGGCTGAAAAGCTTTAAAAAGGATATTTGGTATCATTTCAAGTAGTTGAAAGCGTATAGCAGAATATATGCCTGATTTTGATTTTTGAGTGAGCCCTAAGCTCGTTCCTGTGTACGATCCTTAATATCGTTGACTGACAGGTTGTGCTTTTTTATGAGGGCGGAAAAATTAGATCTTTGCATGCCGACTCTATCGGCGGCGAGTGTGATGTTTCCGTTGCATGCCATGAGAGCCTTGGTGATAAATGCTTTTTCTATTTGCCTGAAACTCTCCTCAAGAAAATGTTTCTTGATTTCCTTGAACTCTTCCAGGGTGTCCGGTACTGAATCTTGTCCCCAGGAGCGCTTTATCTGCAGATTATCCATCAGATAAAGAAGGTCCAGAACACTGCCATCGGCCATGATGACCAGGCGTTCTATCACGTTCTTGAGTTGACGCACATTGCCGGGCCATTGGTAGTTTACCAGCATGTCCAGGGCATCATCGGAGAACCCCTCAATCCTTTTCCCGGTCTTTTTACAGAAATGCCTCAGGAAGTGATAGGCAAGTTGAGGAATGTCATCCTTCCTGTCCCTGAGTGGAGGAATAAATATGGGAAATACGTTCAGCCTGTAATAGAGGTCGCTCCTGAAACGTCCCTCGTCGACAAGTGTCTCCAAATCCTGATTGGTGGCTGCAACGATCCTGGCATCCGTCTTCTTGAAGCTGGACGCGCCAACAGGTTTGTATTCTTGAATCTCCAGGACTCGCAGGAGTTTACTTTGAATCTCCATATTCAAATTAGCAACATCGTCCAGAAAAAGGGTCCCGCCATGGGCTATTTCAAAGATCCCTGCTTTGTTTTGGACGGCTCCGGTGAAAGCTCCCCTGACATGTCCGAAGAGTTCGCTTTCCAGCAGGCCTGGCGAAAGTGTACTGCAGTCTACGGCCACGAATTGCCTGGCAGCTCTCCGGCTGCGGGCATAAATGGCTCTGGCGAAAAGTTCCTTTCCTGTACCGCTCTCCCCGATTAAGAGCACATTGCTGTCAGTGGGTGCAACCTTGTCGATTTTATCGAATATTTTAAGTATCTTTGGATTTCTCCCCACGATGTTGCTGAAGCCGAACCTGTCGAAGAGTTCCTTTCTTAAAGAAATGTTTTCTTCCGTCAGGCGTTTTTTTTCGATGGCCTTCTCAACTGCAAGGACGAGTTCGTCGTCGGAGAAAGGCTTGGCGAGGTAATCAAAGGCCCCAAGTTTCATGGCCTCCACAGCGTTGGGAATTGTGGAGTAGGCAGTCATGACAATGACTTGTAAACCCGGCTTTTCTTTTTTGACGTTTTTCAGTATCTCCATGCCGTCAATATCGGGAAGTTTCATATCCAGCAGTACTACATCATATTTGTCAGACAAAAGAGCGTCCAGCCCCTGCCTGCCGGTCATGCATATATCCACTGAATGGTTCAGGTCTGTAAGCGCAAGGCGACACCCCTTGCAGATTGCTTCTTCATCGTCAATTATCAAAATTTTATTCGGTTCCATCTTTTCGATCTTCTCTTTCAGATGATGAGGCTTCTTCTTGAAACGGAAGCTCGATGGTAAAGCAGGTTCCCTGGGACGGCTTACTGGAAACCTTGATATCTCCCTGGTGGTTCTTGATGATTCCGTAACTCACGGCCAGGCCAAGGCCGGTCCCCTTAGGCTTTGTTGAGAAGAAGGGTTCAAAGATCTTTTCAATATCATCATTATGGATACCGGCTCCCGTGTCTGCAATCTTAATTTTTACGCAATTATTTTCCGGGTCCGTATGAGACTGGATTGTGATCTTGCCATGTTCTTGAACAGCTTCCATTGAGTTTAGTAAAAGGTTTATAAATACCTGTTCCATCTGATTTACATCCAGTAAAATCTTCGGAATCTCACCTGAAAGTTCCTTCTCTATAGAGATGCGCTTGAGGCGGAATTCGTTTTCAAGAATGTTCACTGCCTTTTCGATTATTTCGTTAACGTTTGCCGGGGCCCTTTCAGGTTCCTTGTCCCTGGCGAACTCCAACAAGTCCCGAATAATGTTTCTGCACCGTAAGCTCTCGTGCATTATGATATCCAGGCCTTCCTTAAAGGGGCCTTCCTCTGGAGCTTTCTTGATAAGATTTGAACTGTAAAGAAGGATTCCCGCCAGAGGGTTGTTGATCTCGTGGGCGATTCCGGCTGCCATTCGGCCTAATGCTGAAAGCTTCTCCATCTGACTGGCCAGCTTGTAATACTGTGCACGCTGATCTTCAATCAACCGGGCCTTGTCGATGGCGCAGGAACATTGCTGGGAGATGGCTATTATGAAATCGAGTTCCTCTTCGGAAAACACTCTTTTTTCAGCAAAATAAATTCGAATGATCCCTACAACGGTCTCTCCGAGGGTAAGAGGAAGATCGAGCATCATCCTGAACCCTTCTTCCAATGCCTGCCGGGGGTACTGTATTCGTGGGTCTGTAAGCATATCTTCTATAATGATCACTCTGTTTTTCCGAACTGTTTCCGTTATGAACTTAGTACATGATACAGAGCCCTTGGAAAGATAATTTTCACTCAGACCGTAAGAGGCGAACAGGTCCAACTGATTCGTCTCGAGGTTTATTACCCTGATGGTGGCGCCTTTTGCGTCGAGCATCTCCGTGACCTTCCACGCCACAAGCTCCGCCACCTCCTCGGCATCCGTGCTGGAATGTACCAGAGTGCTGATTTCTCTGAAGATATCATAAAATGCTTTGACGTCGATTGAAGTACCTATGATAAACCTCTGCTTTATTATTTAAATAAAAACCAAATCAAAAGGAGTATCAGCTGATAATCAACAGGAGGGAGGATGGGGGAAATAAGATCTTATATTTATTATAAAGTATGGTTCAAAAATGACTAATTGTCAAGCTGGAATCCCTGAGCTTTGAAGGATATTGCTATTAAATTGATAGACTTTAAGCTTAAATTAAAGGAAGCTTCTCTATGGCTGATAAACCAGGTAAAACAAATCCAAACTTAGTGCTCGCATCCTTGAATATGGTTGCGTATGATAAGAAAAAGTCGGCAAAAGATTTGTGTTGATAGGCGCAAATTTATCCATTCAAGCAGAATTACGCTGGAATGTGTAGTTGCCTTTGAAAAACTGATCAACATACCATTCAACCAGACCATCATCCGACAGCACCATATCAAGAAGCCGTACTGATCCGAGCAGTCGGCCCAGCATATCTAATTTTTCCTGGAGTATTTTTTGATCATACTTTTTTATCTCTCCTCTTACCATGTCACCAGTTTGTTCCACCTTGAAGCCAAGTCGTTTTAGAATCAAAGCAATCAATAGTGCCCTCCTTGACCGGCGGCCGATGTCGGCTGCTCCTCCTTTGAAAGAAAAGGTTATGTAATTGTCATTAACTACTGGACTGCAGAAAGAATCGACAGTTGCAAAATGATAACCGAGACGCGAGTTGAAGTTAAGGTAGTTATTAGATATAACAGCATAATTCGGTCCACCCATGCGACCTTCCTTCATGGGATCACGAAATACGGATTCTGCAACAATTGAAGCAAAACCGCGAAAACTTACACCCACATCATGCGCCCAGTCCACGTTCTCGTGTTTCATTCCCTTTAGTAAAGCATTAAGAGGTATAGATGTTACGTCATCAATTGTGGCTAATTTGGCCTCCGGTTCGACTGAAAGGCCGCCGCCCAAATCTATAGCGTAAACATTTAACGGCAGGTATATACGTAACGGGATGGCGATACTCTTTTCTGATTTAAAATTATCACTTATCCGAAACATTGTCTGCATTGCCATTTCGTGTGCAAAACGGATAATATCATGAAGAGTTTGGCAACTATCAGGTCTGAAATTTTCTTTTTTAGGATCGATAAGGTTCAGGGGGGCTATCCTTTTTAAAATCGAGCGGACTATATTGTAAACCGGACTTCCTTTCATGGGATTTATTGCCTGCTTTTCGCTGAGAAGCTGCTCAACACGTCCTTTATATACAATTCTATTGGTAGCATCTACGGTGATTTCCTCACCGGGCGGGATGATTTCCGTGGCAGTACCTGTGCCCACAAGAGTGGGGATGCGAAACTCCCTCGCAACGGATGCCATATGGCCGGTGACACTGCCCACATCGGTAACAATCGCCTGAATGCGTCCCATAAGAGGAACATATCGCGGAGATGTTTGTCGTGCTATGACAATAGCGCCTTCAGGTATATGGTGAAGCGTATGGTCCGACCCGAGAATATATGCAAGCCCTGCTGCTGTCCCTTCTGAAGCAGAAGCGCCGCCCTTCATGAGAATGGGATGATCGGCGACTGATATCTCCTTCTTTTTTTCGATTTTTTCTACAACTTCCTCGGTACCGAATTTTTGTGAGCGTTTCAAAGGACGAGCTTGAAGAATATACAATTTGTCATTTTGATCGATGGCCCATTCAATATCCAGGGCATAACCGTAATGTTTTTCCATTTTCAGGGCGTAATTAGCCAGCAATTCAATTTGTGACGGGTTGAGACTCGATTCATTTTTTAATTCTTCAGGGGTCGGTTCTTCCTTGATTCCGTGAACAGGGTCGGGTTTTAGTAATGTCTTTTTTGTGATGATTTCCGCACTCTCAACCTTTTTATTCTTTTTATTAATATGATAAAAGTCGGTACCGGCTGAACCATCTACCGCGCATACAGCAAGCCCCCAGACGGAACTTATCATGATGACTGATTTACGGCTGTCGTTAGGGTCGACCGTATACAAGATTCCGCTGACCTTGGCATCAATCATCATAATGCACGCAACACTCATAATAACATCCTGATCACGGTAACCTCTCTTGCGACGATAAAATATCGCTCTGGGGTTAAAGGTGCTTGACACAACTTCCTTATAGGCCTGAATCAGGTTATCTGCCCTGACATTAAGAACTGTCGAGTGCTGGCCTGCAAAGCTGGCTTCGGAGTCTTCACTGGTGGCACTGCTCCTAACGGAAAGGCGGAAGTCATGGCCGATTTTTTCTTTTAAATCATGATCGGCCTGCAATATGGCTTTCTCCAGTTCATCGGGCAGACTTGCCGATAGAATCAGGGCTCGAATCTCTTCACTTATGGAAATAAGTTGTTGAGTATTGTTTACATCCAGCGGCCCTAGTTTATTACCTATGATCTCGTTCAGGTGATTATATTCTAAAAAAATCTGGCATGCATAGGCAGTAATGGAGAAACCAGGGGGCACAGGCAGGTGGACTCTGTTGTAAACTTCACCAAGATTGGCAGCCTTGCCGCCTACATCGTTTTCATTCTCTCTGCTTAATCTTTCAAGTTCAAAAACAAGGCTGGTTTCAGCTACTTTCTTTTTCTTTTTAAGCTCCAGCAGGATTTTATTGCCTATCTTGTTGGCGACATCAAAAAGTTCCGGGTATTTGACACTGGTAAGAGAATTAAGGTCTTCCACAATGGCAAAGACTTCGCTGATCAGTTCTTCCGACTTTTTCAGTGCATATGAGAGGGTAATCGGTTTGTTCTGGTAGATAAAATTTTCAAGGTCGGCAATTATTTCCAGTGAACGATTGTTTGAGACCAGAAGTCTTTTAAAGGAGGAATACTTTTGATAAACAATACTATTATTAGGGGAAATGCGTTTACTTATGTGGCTTTTTTTAAATAGATCGAAAAGTTTAAACATGTTTTGAACACCTCTTAAAAAATAATAGACTCAGGCTTTAGACTCTTTGCTAATATAGTTCCAGGGAGACCTTTGAAAAATGCTAATTTTTGTTCAAGTTCAAGGAAGGCGAAAATTTTAACCGCAGGAATATATGTAATATTTCGAGGATTAAAATTTAAGCCTGACACAGAAATTGGACAGATAAGCGCAGACTTCGAAAAGTGGCGTTTTGCAAAGGTCTCACAGGGTCGCCCTGAATCCTTTTACCCGGCCAGTCAGGGAGGTGATTTAGCATTTTATACTGTTTGTATCAAGCGAAACATCAGAGGGTGGCTTTTAACTGTTTTTACTTTGAAAGAACGATATGATGGAGTCAAATCCAATATGCCTTGCAACTTTTTTTCAGATATGATTTTTTAGATTTTGCAATTATATTTAGATTCGAGCAGCAGCCCGTTAAGAAAGTAATAAAGTGGGGGTAAAAATGATTTACAATACAGATATTTCAAAATCTATGACGATTAAACTGGGAGAAATATTTGGTGAGTTGCCCGATGTGCCTGAATTTGTAGAAAATGTAAGACGGGCACCCAAAAGAGATTTTACCTTATCACAAAAAGAAACCGAACTCGCTTTAAAAAATGCACTGCGATATATACCTGAAAAATGGCATACAATTTTGGCTCCCGAATTTTTAGAAGAGCTTTTAACAACAGGCAGAATTTACGGGTATCGGTTCAGACCTAAAGAAAAAATCAAGGGCAAACCGATTGATGAATACAAAGGTCGCTGTTTGGAGGGTAAAGCCTTTCAGGTGATGATAGATAACAATCTTGATTTTGATATTGCACTTTACCCCTATGAACTTGTTACTTATGGTGAAACAGGCCAGGTTTGTCAGAACTGGATGCAGTACAGGCTGATCAAGGGATATCTGGAAGTCTTGACGCGAGAACAGACTCTTGTTGTCGAATCGGGCCATCCCTTGGGATTGTTCGCATCAGGGCCGGAAGCACCACGGGTGATAATTACCAATGCTTTGATGGTCGGGCTTTTTGACGACCAGGAAAACTGGCAAAGGGCAATGGCGCTGGGCGTTGCCAACTATGGGCAAATGACAGCGGGCGGATGGATGTATATCGGCCCCCAGGGAATAGTTCATGGAACTTACAGCACAATTTTAAATGCCGGAAGATCGAAACTGGGCATACCCCTTAAGAAGGACTTGCGAGGGTATCTTTTTGTCTCGTCCGGTCTTGGTGGAATGAGCGGGGCGCAGGGCAGAGCCGTAGAGATTGCAAATGGTGTAGGGATAATCGCAGAGGTTGATTATTCAAGAATTAAAACGAGACATGAACAGGGCTGGGTGAGCAAGATCATCGACGAACCTGCCCTCGTTTTTAAAACAGCAAAGGAAAGTCAGGATAAAAAGGTGAGTATTGTCATAGCATTTTACGGAAACATCGTGGACCTGCTTGAGTATGCGGTGGATAATAATATTAAAATAGATTTGCTGTCCGACCAGACATCATGCCATGCCGTTTATGATGGGGGATATTGTCCCCAGGGATTGACTTTTGAGGAAAGAACCAAACTGTTAAGGACAGACAGAGGAAAATTTGAAACACACGTCAACCGATCATTGAGACATCATTATCAAATGATTAATACGCTGGTTGACAGGGGCACTTACTTTTTTGATTATGGAAACAGTTTTTTAAAAGCAGTGTTTGATGCAGGTGTAGAAGAAATATGCAAAAATGGTAAAAATCCTATGGATGGGTTTATATTCCCCTCCTATGTAGAAGACCTTATGGGGCCGATGTTATTTGATTATGGGTACGGTCCATTCAGATGGGTTTGCTTGAGTGGCAAAAGAGAAGATCTTTTAAAGACCGATAAAGCTGCTATGGAATCTATAGATCCTGACAGAAGATTCCAGGACAGGGATAATTATGTATGGATAAGAGATGCGGATAAAAACAGACTGGTCGTTGGGACTCAGGCAAGGATATTATATCAGGACGCCATGGGGAGAATGAAAATTGCGCTTAAATTTAATGAAATGGTTAGAAATAAAGAAATAGGTCCTGTAATGATGGGCAGAGATCATCATGATACAGGGGGTACGGACTCACCCTTCAGAGAGACTGCTAACATAAAAGACGGAAGTAATATAATGGCGGATATGGCTGTTCAATGTTTTGCGGGAAATGCAGCAAGAGGTATGAGTTTAGTTGCATTGCATAATGGTGGTGGGGTAGGAATCGGAAATGCTATAAATGGAGGTTTTGGACTGGTGCTTGACGGCAGTGAAAGGGTCGATGGTATAATTGAGAAAGCTATACTATGGGATGTGATGGGAGGAGTTGCGAGACGAGCGTGGGCAAGAAATGAAAACTCCATTGAAACAAGCATGAAGTATAACGAAATGCGCCGGGGGTCGGATCACATTACACTTCCCTTTATACCTGATGAGAAGTTGATAAAGGATTTAGTGGCAAAGGCGTTTAGCTAAACCTCACCCGGACAAGCCGGAGAAGCCGAGCGCTTCGCTTATGGAGCGCTTCGTTTGAGGAGCACTTCGTTTTAGGCCTTAAATCCGCCCAGGCGGATGCTCTTCAAGGCCGAAGGCCGCTCATCAAGTCCGCGCAGGCGGGCGCTCCTCCAGGCCTTTGGCCGCTCAGTGATTGTGGGAACTTATTTTTCCGACTAAAAATTTCTACCATAACATGCAAAAAATATACAACTAAGTCTAATAAAAGGAGCATTATAATGCCGGGTATGAAAAGAATTCTAGAGTGTGTTCCGAATTTTAGTGAAGGTCGGGATTTGAATAAGATAGAAAAAATAGTAAATCCCTTTAGAGCAAAAGAAAATGTCAAGCTTTTGGATTATCAAAAAGATGAAGATCATAACAGGATGGTTGTAACACTGGTTGGAGAGCCGACAGCATTGAAGCAAGCTGTTGTTGAAGCAATAGGAGTTGCAGTTGAACTGATTGATATGAGGAAACATAAAGGGCAGCATCCGAGGATGGGAGCAGTAGATGTGGTTCCTTTTATTCCGATAAAAAATGTCACTTTAAAAGAAGCAGCAATTTTTTCAAAAGATGTCGCGCGAGAAGTCTCTGAGAAATATGCCCTGCCTGTATTTTTATATGAGGAATCAGCTACAGCCCCTGCGAGACAGAATCTGGCAGTGATAAGAAAAGGCGAATTTGAAAAAATGGCCGAGAAAATCAAGAACCCGGAATGGAAGCCCGATTTTGGTCCTGATAAAATCCATCCCACCGCAGGTGTGACGGCCATTGGAGCAAGAATGCCATTGGTTGCTTTCAATGTCAATTTAGGAACGAATGATCTTAATATTGCCAATCAAATCGCAAAATGTGTGCGGCATATCAGCGGCGGACTGCGATATTGCAAAGGGATAGGCATAGAACTTAAAGACAGAGGCATTGTTCAGGTTTCTATGAATATGACGGATTATCAGAAAACTTCACTTTACAGGGTTTTTGAGCTGATTAAAATCGAAGCCAAACGATATGGTGTCAACATTGTTGGGAGTGAAGTCATAGGGCTGGTTCCCATGGAAGCATTAGTTGATGCTGCTGTTTATTATCTGGGCATAGAGCGATTTACAATGGAGCAGGTTTTGGAGACCAGAATTTGGGAATAGTGTCATGAATGGAAATCTGATCATAAAAAATGCTTCCCAACTTGTCACTTGCAGTGGGTTTAAGCCAAAATGCGGAAAAGACATGTCTGATCTGCATATTATCAATGACGGAGCGGTTGTTATTGAAGAAGGTATTATTAAGGCTCTTGGCAAAACAGGGGATACCCTGCCTGATATAGATGAAAGCAGGTATTTTGTAATAGATGCAGAAGGAAAGGCGGTTCTGCCGGGATTTGTAGACTCGCACACCCATTTTGTTTTTGGAGGCTACAGGGCACAGGAGTTTTCATGGAGGCTTCGAGGCGACAGCTATATGCAAATAATGGAACGTGGAGGAGGGATTATAAATACTGTCCTATCAACGCGTAAAGCCACAAAGAATGAATTGATTGAGTCAGGAAGAAAACGACTTAATTCAATGCTTTCATTTGGCGTCACCACGGTGGAAGGAAAAAGCGGTTACGGTTTGGACCTTGATACCGAGCTGAAGCAATTAGAAGTAATGAAGGATTTGGATAACTCGCACCCCGTTGATATCGTAAAGACATTTTTAGGCGCTCATGCAGTGACAAAGGAGTATAAAGGAAGAGAAGATGCATATATAGACTATGTAATTGATGAAGTAATGCACAAAGTCGCTGAGAGAAAGCTGGCTGAGTTTTGCGATATTTTTTGTGAGAAGGGTGTATTTTCAGTTGAGCAGTCAAGACGCCTTTTGCGGCAGGCAAAAGAGATGGGGTTTAAGCTAAAGATTCATGCAGATGAAATTGTCCAACTGGGAGGAGCTGAGCTGGCAGCGGAGTTGGATGCCGACTCGGCAGATCATCTGCTTTACGCATCTGATAAAGGTATACGCGATATGGCTAAAAAAGGTGTGGTAGCCACATTGCTTCCGGGAACGGCATTTAGTTTAAGGGAATCGTACGCTAGGGGCCGGTACATGATTGATAATAACTGTGCGGTGGCACTGGCAACGGATTTGAATCCGGGGAGCTGTTTTTCGGAGTCCATACCGCTTATTTTTGCTTTGGCTACTCTTTATATGAACATGACAACAGAGGAAGCAATTACGGCATTGACGATAAACGGTGCGGCAGCCCTTGACAGAGCAGACATCATTGGGAGTATAGATATCGGTAAGTACGGTGATGTTGTAGTCCTCGAATTTCCATCTTATGAATATATACCTTATCATATAGGGGTGAACACTGTAGAAAAAGTTATAAAAAAAGGGGAATTGGTATTTAATAAAGAAAAGGAATGAATCCCATGCTTGCTGATTTAACCATTACCGAGTTTCTCGAAGAAACGGCATCAAGTTCTCCGGTACCAGGAGGAGGCAGCATCGCTGCTTTAAGTGCGGCTGTTGCGGCGAGTCTGTCAGGAATGGTAGCACGTCTGACTGTAGGTAAAAAAGGATATGACGGATTTGAAAAAGAGATGAAGGAAATTGCAAAAGATGCTGATGATTATAGAAAAAAACTTGTTAAGGATATAGATAGAGATTCAAATGCGTATAATGATGTAATGGCAGCGTTTAAATTGCCCAAAGGTACTGAGCAGGAACAAGAAAAAAGGAAAGCCGCCATTCAGGAGGCACTGAAAAATGCTTCTCTGGTCCCTTTGGACGTGGCCAATGATGCTTTTAAAATCATTGAGTTGGCAGAGAAAGTTGTAAAACACGGAAATAAAAATGCCATTACAGACGCTGCTGTGGCGGTTATGATGGCTCGAACTGCTGCTCTTTCTGCTTTATACAACGTAAAGATCAATTTAGTTTCAATAAATGATATAGATTTTGTTGAAAAGGTTGAAAAAGATGTAAAACATTTGGAAAGTAAAATCATAAGCATAGAAAGAGAGATTTTATCCTACATTGCCATATAAAATGGTATTGGTGTCAAAGCTTTCATTGTGGAATATGATTAGGCAAAGATATCCACTTTAAAACGTTCCGACATTTCCGAGATCGTTTCTAAAAACAAATTTCGATCAGCGTCATTTAAATAAATATCCTGTTCGTCCCCAAACGAAATGCTTGTCGAAGCCATGAAAGATAAGGAGAAGGAGGTTTCAATGCGAAAAATCAGGATTACCGTGGGAAATATATCTGCAACGGCTGTACTGCACGATAATTCAACCGCAGACGCCATATGGGATGCTTTACCGATTGAGGCCAAGGTCAACACCTGGGGCGAGGAGATTTATTTTCAAATTCCGGTATATCTTGATGAAGCCGATGATGCGCGTGAAACTGTGGATATGGGACATTTGGGTTACTGGCCGTCCGGCCATGCATTCTGTATTTTTTTCGGGCCTACACCGGTCAG
>DAOWEJ010000120.1 GCA_030638575.1 Deltaproteobacteria bacterium
CACAGGAATACATGTAGTATTTCGAGGATTAAAATTTGAGCCTGACGCAGATATCGGAAAAAAGGGGACGTTTTGAAATTGGCTCACTTGAAAAGACAATGAAAAAAAACGGTCTGTTAAACATAAAAAATCTTGTAAAACACTTTGATATTTCAGGTGGTTTCCTTGAACAGCTTGCAATAGACAAAGGGCGTATGGTTCGAAAGAGAACCATTGTGAAGGCTATCAATGACGTCAGTTTTACAATTTATCCGGGTGAGACATTTTCTGTGGTGGGAGAAAGCGGCTGCGGAAAATCGACTCTGGCTCGAACCACCCTTGGACTTTATCCTCCTGAAAGCGGAGAGATATATTACAAAAATGATAGAATTGACAACCTGACCCCGCAGCAGATGCTTCCATATCGAAAAAAAATACAAATGATTTTCCAGGACCCATACGCATCCTTAAATCCCCGTAAGACTGTACGGCAGACTTTAGAAGAACCGGTTGTTTTTCATAATAAAAACATATCTTCAAGGGAGGTTAAGGACCGGGTTGCCCAAGTCATGGAACAGGTAGGTGTTGATCCGAAGTGGGCAGATCGCTATCCCCACGAATTTTCCGGCGGGCAGAGACAGCGGATCAGTATTGCCCGCGCTTTGATGGTTGATCCCGAGTTTATTGTGGCTGACGAGCCTGTGTCGGCCCTGGACGTGTCCATTCAGGCACAGATACTTAACCTTCTTATGGAAGCCCAGGAAAAACGCGGTTTGACATATATGTTTATCACCCATGATCTTTCGGTTGTCGAACACATCAGCACGCGCGTTGCAGTCATGTACCTTGGCTCCCTCTGTGAACTTGCAACTGCAAGAGAGCTGTTCGAATCACCCAAACACCCTTACACTCAGGCTTTGCTCAGTGCCATCCCAAACCTCGGGCAGCGTAAAGAAAAGCATATCAAGCTAAAAGGAGAGGTCCCAACCCCCATCGAACTCCCATCAGGATGTTTTTTTCACGGCCGTTGCCTGTATGCCAATGAAAGATGTACGAAGGAAGTTCCCCAATTTACTCCTGTAAACTCCAATGCTTACGTCGCATGTCACGGGGTTGAAGAAGGAAGGCTTTAAACTTACACGGGATTAACGATGGGGCGTCTCTATTTTATCCCTTGCCAGAAAGATAATTATCCCTGATTTCTTTTAAAAAGATATTAAAATCATCGAGGTGCCTTTTCAGGATTCCATAAATGAGGCTGTCGTCAACCTTGTCGTAGCCATGAACGAGGATATTTCGAGTGCCGGCCATCGGAACCATAAAAGTTAGGTTTTTGCTGGTGAGAAAACCTGATTCAGCAAGGACGGCGAAGACGGCTTTATTGTCTTTCGGCTCTTTGAGCCCTTCTTGGGAGATGATAATCTTTCCGATATCAAGACAGGTTTCGATAGCTACCTGAAGGTTCCTTTCAGCTATGTCCTTTGCATCTGATGAACTCTGGTAATCTTCAAATGATGACAGATCGTGTTCTAAAGATTTAAGTCTCTGTATTCGATCTTTAACAGTCTTAATCTTTCTTTCTATTGATTTCATCAAATGTTTTCCTATAAATGCGAGATTGAACTTGAACGCAGGTCATCAAGAAACGGCTTGAAATCAAAGTACATGCCTCGCAAGGCGACTTCATATTCCAGCCTTTTTTCCGGATCAGTCTCAAACAGGCATAAACCTGAAGTCACTACTTCATAAGCTATTTCCAAAGATGCGGCATTAAGAATGGTCACATCTGTTTCTACCCCAAACTTTATGGAAAGCCTGGTTGCAGCCATATAAGAGGACACCATAGCAGCAAGAGAATCCTCTTTGTAAGCAGCGTCGTTCAGAAGAAAGGCCAGGTCAAGGTCTGAGTTGCTTCCTCTCTTGCCTGTTACGCTTGATCCAAATATATATACAGCAATGATTGTCGAATCATAATGGTTCGTTTCATTGAGTATTATTTGCAGTTCCTTCCGGATTCGAGTCAGCATACTTTTGCTTATTCTCCCCTATCTAATTAAACATAGAATAGAAAAAAAGCTATATTGGTGTCAAGAAGCAAATACGAATATGATGTTGCAAAGTCCTATATAGTATCTGACCGAAAACTACTATTTCGGTCAGAAATCCGAAGCACGCCCGTTTTATAAGATTGGCCTGAACAATAATACGAATGTTATTATGACAAAAAAATCGTATTTTCAATGAGTTAGTTTTGGTAATTCTGTCATTTTGTATTCGGATTTGTTTCGAATTTCGAATTTCTACATTCGGATTTTGTCTGAACTTGACTTCTCGTTCAGACACTATATGAGACCTTTGAAAAATGTTCAATTTTGGCATAGTTCAAGGCGGACGAAATTTTTAACCGGAGGAATACATTGAGTATTTTGAGGATAGCGCTAAAGCTTCACTAAAGTGCCAAAAATTGAGTCCAACGCAGAAATCTGCCAAAAGGGGACGTTTTGCAAAGGTCTCTATATATCTTTTAGCAGTTTGTTTGCCGGAGAACTCTCAATTAAATTGCCAAGTTCTTTAAGTGCTTCTGAAAGTGTCTCTAATTCTTCAATCCGGGCTACAGGTATGCGGCTTACTCCCTTTTTATCCAGAGCATCGGTTATATATTGTATTGTCAAAAGGTTAATATCAATGGCGGGCTGATATGTGAATTCTGCATATTCATCTGTTTTCATATCAGAAAGAATTTTGCACTCCACGAGTTCATCGAGTATCCGGTTAACCACACGAACAGGGATTTCAAGGGTCTGTGATATTTGGGCGGCGGTTAAAGGTCCATCTCCTTTAGAAAAGTTGTTTATTAACAAGTGGGCGACCTGCAGGGTAAGAAGTTTTTTAAAATAAGGGCTTATTTTAAGATAATCGGGTTCAAATTCATACATATCCACATTCTGATGTGCAAAAGAAATTTCAGCACCAATAAGAACGATGGCCCAGCTCAATTGCAGCCAGATTAAAAGCAACGGCAGAGCAACAAGGCTGGCGTAAATTGGATTATGTTGGGCAATTGATACTTGAAAGCTTATGTATCCTAACTGGGTAAGCTGGTAAATAGTACCTGACACCACACCGGCCAATAAGCCGGATTTAAAATTTACTTTTGTGTTCGGCATTAAAATATAAATAAAAGTAAAAAGCGCCCAGAGCAGGAAATAGGGCAGTAGTTTCAGAACAGAAAAAATAAGAGGGCTGAACATTTTTACCAGTGTGACTTTTGCGGTTATCAGTGTAATCTGGGTTGTAATGACAACAGGAATACTGCTTGACATAAGTACAAGAACCGGAGTGATGAGCAGGAAAGAAAGATAATTGCTGATTTTTCTTTTAAAAGTGCGAGACTTTCTTATTCCCCAGACATCATTAAATGAACTTTCAATATGGCTCAGCACTTTAATTACGGACCAGAATAAAACTGCTACGCCAAAGCCTGCGATCATACTCCCTTTTGTGTTTTCAAGAAGTTTACCCGCGTAATTGATAATCTGGATTAATATTTCTTCCTGTCCCGGGAATTTTATGAAGAGTTGTTTTTCCAGAAGTTCATCGAACCCGAAGCCTTTGGCAATTCCAAGACCCAAAGCTGCTACCGGGCCTATGGACAGGAGAGAATAAAAGGTAAGGGCAGATGCTCTAAGAAGGCATTTATCTTCCACGAATTTACGTATGGACAGCAGTATAATCCGAAGCAGCCTTAAAAAAAATGATTTTATAAAGGGAAGGCTTTTAAGGCGGATTCTCCAGATGTCGATTTTAAAGAAATTGATAGTTTTTGAAATCATGTTCATATCCCGGAAGAGCCCTTATTTTTTTAAAAAACTATCCCTGGTGACTTCGTAAAAAGTCGATAACAGACGGCAAAGTAAAAAGCTCCAAATTCAAGGCGCGCAAATCCTGAGTAACGAGGCGTACTAATAGTACGCCGCAGTAACGAAGGATGCAGCGCAACGCAGAAGTTGGACTTTTTACGAAGCCGTCATCTGTTATCGCCGTCCAGCAGGCCCCCAAGCCCCCCAAGAATCGACCCTTCACCCTTGCGGCTGCCGCCCGCAGACGGGGCATGCTGCAAGATACGGTCCGCCATACGGGAAAAGGGAAGACTTTGTAGAAGCACAACTCCTGTGCCGCTCAGTGTCGCAAGGAACATTCCTTCTCCGCCGAAAAACATGGACTTAAGGCCTCCTGCTCGCTCAATATCGTAATTGATGCCTGATGTAAATGCAACGATACAACCTGTATCAACGCGAATAATGTCGTTATTTAAGCTTTTCTTTATTACCGTTCCGCCCGCATGGACAAAGGCCATGCCGTCTCCTCGAAGGCGCTGAAGAATGAAGCCCTCTCCTCCAAAGAAGCCGGCACCCAGTCGCTTTGTAAGGGCAATACCTATTTCAGTGCCAAGAGCGGCGCAAAGAAAAGCATCTTTCTGGCAAAGGAGTTCACCATTTACTTTGGTCATGTCGATGGGTATGATTTTGCCCGGATAGGGTGCGGCAAATGCAGCACTCTTTTTTCCGCTGCCTGAGTTTTTGAAATGCGTAATGAAAATTGACTCGCCCGTAATGGCCCGTTTACCGGCATCCATTAGCTTGCCAAAAAGGCCACCATCAGGTTTGGATCCGTCGCCCATCTTGGCCTCGAAGGTTATCCCGTCATCCATGTAGTTCATGGCACCGGCTTCAGCTATTACAGTTTCACCCGGATCGAGTTCAACTTCAACGATTTGAATATCATCACCGATAATCTTGTAATCGACTTTATGGCACTTCATGGTTTTGTTCTCCTATTTAGTGTCTGAACGAAAAGTCATGTTCAGATAAAATCCGAATATCGAAATCCGAAACAAATTCGAATATCAAATGACAAAATGACCAAAAATAGCCTGCTGAAATTACGATGTTTCTGTCATTGGAACATTCGCATTTTGGTCATTGTTTCGTATTTCGTGCTTCGAATTTCGAATTTCTGAACGAAAACAGAAGTTTTCGTTCAGGCACTATTTATGTTGTTACGAAAATATTTGTCGACTATACTGCCATATCTCTTTCCATGCAAGGAGAATGTATATTGGGATATTTGTGAGTACAACATGCTGAAACAACAAAACATTTGGGTCTTTTCCTTAGTCCACGTTTTCCCATGGGTATAGAAAATTACCATTTCCTACCTTGACATTGGGGTATACTAAGTACATATATTTTTAAATGATTACGTATAATGTTTTATTTTCACCGCAGGGCTTGCAGAGCGAAGCCCGAAGCGGGCGGTGCTAGAAATCTATATAAAATACATCATCAAATTAACGAATTAGAGGACTTTGCAATATTGAAGTGAAAGTGAATTGAATTTAAAGATACAGGAAATTTGAAAGGAGGTTTGAAAATGAAAGCATCATTTACTCTTATACCGGCTGAGTCCCGGCGGCTGATAGCAAAGGCGATTGTTCAAATGGAAGAAATTAAAATCGCTCAAAAGAAAGCTTATATTGTTATAAACGGAGGGACGACCAACGGATACATCGCCCAGGAATTGGCCGGGGCGGATGTCAAACCGGAGGAATTCACGGCAGGTACGGTTTCCCATCGGCTGTTGTGCGTTACCGATCTGCCTCCAAAGAGGGA
>DAOWEJ010000094.1 GCA_030638575.1 Deltaproteobacteria bacterium
AACCATCTGGTCTGCAACCTTTTTATCTTCTATGGCCTTTTGATATTCTTCGTTGAATCTATAGTTTTTTGTTAATACTTTTTCGATGATAATTCCCATTGGGCCCAGGATTTCCTGGAGTACTTCCTTTGACCTGCGTGCCTGGAGTTCACGCTTTTCAGCCACATAGAACTCTTCTGTCGTCAGTTCTCCGAAGATGTCTCTGGGTTTACTTCTGGCAACTGTTCGAACAATCTTTTCACGCAATGTCTCGTCATCCTGCGCAACATACTGGAGAATATAAGGTGCCTTTGCAGGGTCAATTCTATAAACGATGATTACATCAAGACTTATATCATTACCGTCAATGGTTTTGAATAAAAGGTCATCTCTCGATTTTCTGTCTCCCTTTTCCGGATCAAAGGTCATCTCCAGGTTCTGGAGTTTTGTATCAAAGGTATGCCAGTCATTGATATAGGGAAGGAAAAAATATGTTGACCCCGGGGCGTATGCCTTATCTTCTACTCCTTTTTTTGCAACAATGCCAAATTTGACTGTTCTTACGCCGACTTCAGTATCACCGGTGGTATTAAATACACAGCCGCCCAAAAGAAAGAGCATACCGGCCATTATAATCATTATGAAAAGATGCCTCATTTTGCACCTCCTTTCCGAACATCGAATAACCTTAAGGTCTTATCCAGATCCAGCGGATTTACTCCGGCAGGACCGTCACTCGGTAAGATTATTGTATCCAGGCTTTTGTACGCTTCAGCCATTTTCAGCCCTACCATGCGCTCTGCCCCTATTCCTGTAAGGGCATCATTTTTAAGGCGAACCTTTTCCGCCTCGGCAAGCTTAACCAGAAGGTTTGCCTCCGCCTTCTTTTTCCTGGCATAGAGATCTTTTTCAGCCAGCTTTCTTGTTACATATGCTTTCCCTTTTTCGAGTTCAACCAGTACGATAGCCTTTCCTTCCTGTTCTATCTTTTTTAAAGTCGCTTCTTCAATCGCCGCCCTGGCTTCCGCCTGGTTCTTGAATACAAGCTGGTCTTTGAGTTTTTTCTCCTCTATATTTTTCTGGATTTCTTTACTGTAAGTAAAATAACGCACCAGAACATTATCAACCTTTAGTCCTTTTGTATTCAATTCTTTGTTAAGCATCTCTTTCGCAGCTATTGCCTTTTCAACCCTTAACGGGCTGTTGTAAAATTCTTCGGTTGTCAGTTCGCCGAGAGTTGCTTTTAACACCGGCTCCGCTTTGGGAATTATGCCGTTGTTTTCATAAAGATTTCCAGGGCCTATGGTGGTAAAAACCTTATAGGGATCTTCAATGCGATAGAGAATCGATACGTCAACATCCACGAAAAAACCGTCTGATGTCTGTATGTGAGCTGCCTTTTCATGCCTTGAAGATTTAGCCGCCATTTCAGGGAAGTTTGTCAATTCAAGGATTTGAATATCCTTTGGGAGACGACTTATCTCCTGGAGGCCAAAAGGGAGGACCAGATGCAGACCTGCCTGGTAAATTTTTTTCTGTACACCGCGGTGTATCCCCACTCTCACGATTTTTATTCCGAATTCGTTAGGTCTAATATATTCAAGGAAAAAAATGGATGAAAACGACAAAATTACTGCCAGGCCGATGAGAATTTTGAATATTGATTTAAACCTCGATTTTTGTTTGGGGATTTCTGAAGCTTTCTCCGTATTTTCTGATAAAGTACTATCGTCCTGTTTCATATCTGACATGATCGAAACCTCCTGTAATAGTATTACAGTTAAATTGTTGAAGACTCTTTTTTAAAAATTATTTTTACCCGTTCCCTCCCATTCGGGATAAAAAGGTTGCACAATCTCAGTCCTGTAAGCGTTCACAGGTGCTGCAGATGTGCGTGATCAGGGCGATCAGCTATAGTCTGCTATGCTGGTTGCCCTGAACGCGTGCAGATGCGGTGCCTGTGAACGCTTACAATTATTTTTCGGCTTTTTCGATGCCAAGCAGTTCTACCTCGAAAATAAGAGCAGCGTTAGGGCCTATTCGACGACCTGCGCCGCTATCGCCATACCCAAGATTCGGAGGGATAAAGAGCGTGTATTTGCTTCCAACATTCATTAATTGAAGTGCTTCGATCCACCCGGGAATTATGCCTTGCAGTGAAAAGACTACACTTTTGCCCCTTTTGTAGGAACTGTCGAATTCAGTACCGTCAATCAGCATACCACGATAATGAACCTTAACCAGATCTGTTTTTTTCGGTTTAGGGCCGTTGCCTTCGTGCAATACAATATACTGCAGGCCGCTCTCAGTCGTAACAACACCTTTCTTTTTTTTGTTTTCAGCAAGGAACTCTTCTGCTTCTTTCAGGTTTTTTTCGGCAAGCATATTCTTCTCTTTTTTTTGATATGTCTGCACTTGCTTAGAAATCATTTTCTTGATTTCCTCAATCTCTTCAGTTGTAAGAAGAGCCTCTTTCTTCTTAAGGCTGTCTTCAATGCCCCTGGCGAATAAAGCTATATCGATCTCGTTTTCAAATGGCTTCAAAGACGGCCCGAATTCCATGCCAAGTGCATAACTTATTTTATCCGCATCGGTTTTTAAATCTTTCTTTGTAATTTGTTTTTCTACAGGCGAGCACGCCGGAAACGACATGGACAGTATCAGTATAGTAATAATAACCTGAACAGGTTTCACCATTATTCCCCCTTTGTAACTACTCAGGTATTTAGGTTGAAGACTGAAGGCTGAAGTGATCTAACAGTCTTCAACCTTCAGTCTACCCACCTGAGTAGTTACCCCCTTTTATTTTTGATGGATTTTATAGTTTTGCTTTCTTAAAAGCTCAATCAGACCATCTCTACCTACCAGGTGCCCTGCACCCACGACTATAAATATATTTTCATTTTCCCCGGTAAGCTTTTTAATTTCAGACAGCCACATTTTGTTTCTGCTGGTAAACCAGCGATCATAAAGTTCTGGAAAATCTTTAAAGCTTGCTGTAATAAGGGAATCAAGCCTGTCTGAATCCCCGCTTTTCCAGTAATTTACAAGATTTGCCGCATCTTTTTCAATGACTTCAAGGTCTTTTAAGGTTTGTCGCAGCATCATCTCTCCCTGCTTCCTGGTCATCTTAGCCATCAGGCTAAGCTGGAATTCGGCGGTTTCAAATGCCAGCATTTCTTTTCCATCCTTTTTTGCCTTATTCATAAAATAGATATCTATACCATAAATCGGATTGAACCCGAGTTTCAAAAACTCAATACTCGTGATCGAAATGGCACATAACCATGGTTTTAATCGGTTAAGCTGTTCAATTGAAAGACCGGCTGAATTTGCCTTTTTTTTCAATAAGTCAAATGTTTGCCTTGAAACGTTGGCTTCAAGGGTATCTCCTTCCGGGTAAACGCCAAGGGTCATTATCCTGGCCTGGAAAGAGGGATCATGAACAGCTTCTATATCTGCTTCAAATATAATCTTTGAGCATTTACTATATGCATGTTCTATTACTTCGGGCAGCGGGTATATTTCACCAGGCGATATATGTAAAGAACCGAGCAGGTATATTGTATTATTTGCTGTTTCAATTGACCATAGACAATGTTTATTCGAATTTTCCAGCAGTTTATAAGCACTGACTGGACCGGTAAAGATAGAAAAGGTTGTAAAAACAATAATAAAAAGGATTATTCGTGAAAATAATCCCCTATTTAGTCGTGTTACAGGATTCATATCAGCTCCTTTTTAGCTTAGTAAAGTATGACCTCATGTGGGCTGTGTGTCAAGACTAAACCTGGAGACCTTTGCAAAACACCCCCTTTCGAAGTCTGCGCTTATCTACCCAATTATTGGCCGAAACAAATTCAAAATTCGAATGTCAGAATGTTCCAAACATGCAAGACGACCCGCCTTTCTGGGGTAAACGGCTTTGTAAGGTGAATTGCTTTATTAAAATATGGATTGACTGTATCTGAAATGATACAGTATACAACATCAGTAATAAGTAAACCTATTGGCGGTAAGACACGGTGCCTGATAATAAAATCCAAAGGAAGCATTTGGATTATTAGAAAAGAGATTTTTTTAAAGGAAAAACAATGGCTCAGGTAAATTGTAAAAAATGCGGCAGGCAGGTAAATGCCCAGGTTAAGTACTGTCCATTTTGTGGTAATTTGTTAAAGAAAAACATACTGGCAAGAGTTTTTTTTTTCATAATAGCAGTTTCTATTATTTTTATTATCTATCCTAAGCTAACAAAAAAAATAGACGAAGAAATGCTTGTGGAATATACTGACCCGTCGATTTCAATAACTGCAAGCCGGCTCTATGAAATATATGAGAAAAACGAACTTGCCGCAGACGAAAATTACAAAGGAAAGGTTATTTCAGTAAACGGCTACATTGACAGTATTGGAAAAGATATGATCGGGAAATTCTATATCTGTTTAAAAACAAAGGAGGGTCCCTGTAGCATCAAATGCTTTTTCGACAAGGCACATAAAAAAAAGGTCTCAAGTCAACAAAAAGGAACGCATGTAACCATAACAGGAAGATGTGACGGAAAAAGAGGGAGCGTTCTTCTTAGAAAATGTAAATATTAACATAATTTTTGCCTTGGCAGCTTTGTTTTTACTTGACTTATATCCAGCCGTAAGAAAATACTAGAAGCCATTTCAAAACCCCATCTAAGGCTTGATAGCTGCGTTATAAGCCGGTTCAAAATGCTCACGTATAATCATGTAGGCTGTGCTTTCTCACTGGCTTATACCTTGCTCTCAAACCTAATCTGAGGTTTTGAAACGGCTTCTAAACAATTCGTAAATAAAAATTAAACAGGTAAATTCTTTGTTATGAAGGGGTTGTTTTGTCAGAGACCGGCTCAGAAATATATGCATCTTCATCCTCTATGGTAGAAGATTCTGTGAAATACCTTTTTTCTCCTTTCAGGATTAAAAAAAATATAAAGCTTAAAAACAGAATCGTGCTGCCTGCCCTGGCATCTTTTCTTATAGAAGATGACGGCTCTATCACAGGTAAAACTGTTAATCATTACAGGCTCAGAGCTGCGGGTGGACCGGCCATGGTTATTACAGAAGCCTGCGCTGTCTCACCGGAAGGAATTGTATCCAACCACCAGGCCAGGATTTACGACGACCGTTTTATAAAAGGGCTTTCGAAAATTGCCCGTGCAATTAAATCAGAAGGCGCGGTTCCCGCTATTCAACTGCAGCATGCAGGCAGGCAGACATCAATAAAAGTAATAAAACAAAAACCTTATGCTCCATCACCATTGCGCTGCCCAACGATAATGGGAGATGTAGAGCCACTGACAATTGACGGTATTAGGTTATTGATTAGAAAATTTAGTGATGCCGCAGTTAGAGCCCGTGAAGCAGGATTTGAGCTTATAGAGATTCACGGTGCACACGGCTACCTGATTAATCAGTTTCTTTCTGGATTTTCCAACATCAGGGAAGATGAATATGGCGGCAATACAGACGGAAGGACGCGGTTTGCCAGGGAGGTTGTACTGGGGATCAGGGAACGGCTCGGTGCAGAATTTCCTTTATCCTTTAAAATAAGTGCTCAGGAATTTGTTCCCGGCGGCCTTACGGTGGAAGAGAGTATCCGGATCCTGAAAATTCTGGCCAATGCCGGTATTGATATTGTTCAGGTTTCGGCAGGGAATGATGCCACCCCTGAATGGATCTGCCAGCCGGGTTTTATGAAAAAAGGATGCCTTGTTGACTCTGCTGAAAGAATCAGGAAAGCATTGGAAATTCCCGTAATGACCGTTGGCAGGATCAATGATCCGTTAGTTGCAAACGAAATTATTAAAACCGGAAAGGCCGATCTGGTTTGTATAGGCAGGGGACTGATGGCTGACCCCAAAATGCCCCAAAAAGCAATGCAGGGTCGTTTTGATGACATAAGAACCTGCATAGCCTGTAATACCTGCATGGAATCTATCTTTAGGAAAGGCCGTGTGGAATGCCTGGTAAACCCCACACTGGGCAGGGAAAAGGAGATGGAAATTCTCCCTGCAAAGGCACCAAAGAAAGTCATGGTAATAGGCGGCGGTCCGGGGGGGTTAAATGTTGCCTGGGTTGCGGCAAGAAGAGGTCATGATGTGCACCTTTTTGAAAGACAGCCCCAACTGGGCGGGCAGTTGAAAATAGGCGGCGTGGTAAATTTTAAGAAAGAAATACTGAATTTTATCCGGTTCCAGAAAAGACAGGTTGAAAGATTCAAGGTCAAATGCCACCTCAACATAGAGGTTACACAAGACACCATAAAACAGGTTAATCCGGATGTAGTTGTTCTGGCGACCGGATCTATTCCCCTTGTCCCACCCGTTGAAGGGATTGAGAAAGAGATCGTTGTTCCCATTGATGTTATTCTAAATGGTGTCAACCCGCTTCCTAAAAAAACCGCTATCATCGGGGGCGGCTCCGCCGGTTGCGAAATAGCTCTGTACCTTTCCGAATATGGATCTCAGGTTACAATTGTTGAAATACTTCCTGAAATCGGGGGCAGTCTTGAAACAATGACGAAAAAAATCCTGCTGAAGAAATTTAAAGAAAATAACGTGCAGGTAAAAACCGAATCTAAGCTGCTGAAGGTTGAAGACAATGGAATTGTGGTAATCGACAAAAACAAAAAGGAAACGTTTATTGAAACTCAAAGAGTTGTGATAGCAATAGGATATCGACCGGATAACAGGCTTTACGATCAAATCAAGTCTTACGAATCTGGGTATGAAATTCATCAAATCGGTGACTGCTTAGAACCCAGAAGTGCCAAGGAAGCTATTTATGAAGGGGTGGTTTTAGGCAGGTCGATTTAAATTTAGATGATTTGCAGGCGATATTACCCATACCAAGTTCATTGAAGGCGAGCATCTTTATGACAGGTTTTCCTTCCAGCGTTTAAGGAGTGGATCCGTAGTCAACTGACCGAGACCGTTTATTTCGAAAAACTGAAAAATATCAAGCCGGTTACCTTGCGACCACCATTTTTTTAAAGTATCGCCTGTTTCGTGTCTTAGCATCCAACCGGTTCCCAGGCTCTCGGAAAGATATCTTTCCATAATCGACTCTCCCATCCATCCGAGAAGATAATCGAGGCTGTAAAATTCAGGAACAAGATCAAAAAGGTGGCTTTCAGGTTGATGATAAAAGCCTGTATATCTGGCCATTAGCCTTGCATAGGGTTCTCCATCTGAAAGATCTCTTTTTGAAAACATCTCGAAC
>DAOWEJ010000007.1 GCA_030638575.1 Deltaproteobacteria bacterium
GTGGTGTCCAGCAGTTCAAGTGAAGGAAGGCGCCTGTAAAAAAATCCGTGAATTTTGATCTTTATAGCGCGCTCCTGTATCAGATATAAAATTCCAACCACGCAAGCCAGTGCAAATGAAGCCTCCCCAATAAAAATTGTAATAATATGAGAGATCAGCCAGAAGCTTTTAAAGATATTTGTAGTCTGAACAGGCTCACCTGGCAGGAAAGATGCACAAATCACTACCAGGACTATCAGCGGAGCTGCAAATACACCCAGAATTTTAAGGTTGAATTTATACTGGATTATTAAAAAGACTCCTGCAATAGCCCATCCTACCACCATGAGGGTTTCATGAAGATTCTGAGCAGGGAAATGACCTGTTTTTATAAACTCAAAGGCGAGGATTGAAGTATGGAATAAAAACCCGGCCAGCAGAATAAAAAAACCTGTTCTTTGCAGATAGTCTTTTTGCAGAAAAAGATATGCAAAATATCCTGCCGCACTTAACATGTATAACAAGATAAAAATGATTGTCACAATTTCCATTGATCACACTATTGATGGTCTCGTAAAAAGTAAAAAAACCACTTTTTACGAAACGTTTTAAGTTTTAGGTTTTAGGTGTTACGTTAAGGCATTTATCTGTTTTATCAAACATTTTAAACGTTTCATAAAGTGCCGGTTAGTAACTTTTTACAAAACAGTCATTTTTAGCCTTAGTACCTTAGGGCTCGCGAAAAATTACACCAATCACGAAAACACGAAATTCAGAACTCATGACCAGTGTACTTATTTTCGAGGTGTTATGAAAGCTCGGTCGAAATTTCAGATGCATCAATTTGAACATCGAACACGTGTCTTGGCGTAGCATTTTTTACTTTAGTTCAGTGTTTAATAGAATATGTTGCATTCAGATTTACGCCGGGTCAGGAGCCTGAAATTAGAATTTTATATTTTTCGTGTTTTCGTCCTTTCGTGATAAAAAATCTTTTTCTTTTCAGGCTTGTCCCGGTTAGGTTCGCATGAGCTCATCGAACCGAAATCCTTCTCCAAGGACTTCTCGCAGCAGGGAATCTATTTCATCTTTTTGGTTGTTCTGTATCATAAAAAGAAGGTTGCTGCTGATAAGTTTTTCAAAAAGTTGTTTATGAGCCTCCGGTTCATGTTTTTGGCTTAAGAGCTTTTCTCGAATAGCCCCCATCAACCGGAGAAGCTCGGCATACTCATTCCCAAATTTTTCTTCAAGTTCAATCCGCAGTCTTTTCGCTAAAGCCGGACTTTTCCCGGAAGTTGAGATGCTGATTGTCAAGTCCCCCCTGTTGACGATTGAAGGAAGGATAAAATTACAGACTTCAGGACGATCCGCTATATTGCAAAGCATATTTTTACTTTCTGCATCTTTGCTGATTTGGCGGTTTAATTCTTCATCATCGGTTGTGCCGATAACAAGAAACATACCGTCAAGATCAGTCTCCCGGTAAGGACTCTTTTCCAAAACTATTAAGCCGTTATTAGCAAGTTCAAGCAGTTGACCGCTAACACCAGGGCTTACAACTGTTACTTTCGCACCACAATCTAGCAGAGTAATAACCTTACGTGTGCCAACGCCACCGCCGCCGACCACTAAACATTTTCTATTCGCTATATCAAGGTTTACCGGGTAATATCGCATGGAGTCTTTCTCATCAGTTAAATTATTTATCAGCTTCCACAACTCTACAAATGAGTTTAAAGGTATATAATTGATAAATCAAGGAAATATTGCAGTTAAAAGCGTATATTCTCTCACTGGCAGGAAAAAAGGGAGCAGGTAACTTTATATAGTCTAAAACTTATTTCTTTTCTTTGACTTAAATCAAACACATCATTATAATTTTTATGGTAAAAAATTAAAAACCAATCACGAAAACACGAAAGGGGGAAGGAGACAAAGATGAAATCAGATATTCAAATCCATTTATACGGATCTCTACGAAATATGGGGAAAAAGCATGATGAGTTTACCATTAGAACAGGCTTGGAATCTAAGGCCCCATTGGTCGATATTTTAAAGGAGTTAAAAATTCCCCTTGATACGGTGCAGCTTGTTATGGTCAACCATAAAGCGGTTCATATGGATTCAACAATTTATCCGGGTGATCGGATTGCTTTGTTTCCAAGGGAATATCCTATATTTGCAGACTGGAAAGATTTTAGAAGTGTAAGTAAGACAAATTCTCCCGTCATTCAGTATGGTGCCATGAATTTTCCCGTCAGACCGATTTTAGAAGAGATTGAAACTATTGCCGGTCTTGGATTTGATTATCTGGAATTAACCATGGACCCGCCACAGGCCCATTATTCGATTCTTCGAAAAAATAAGGATAGGATTTTAAAAGCATTGGATAAATACCGCCTTGGTCTTATTTGCCATCTGCCTACCTTTGTGTATACGGCCGACCTTGCCGAAAGTATTCGGAAAGCATCACTATCTGAAGTTCTCAATTCTTTAGAGACTGCTTCCGAACTCGGCGCTGCAAAGGTCGTACTGCATCCTAGCTATATCGGCGGAATGGGGATATTTGTGATGGATACCGCTATAAAATATGCTTTTGAGAGCCTCTCTGCAATTGTGGCAAAAGCGGATCAACTCAGGATCTGCCTGTGTCTTGAAAATATGTTTCCTAAATATCATATGGGTGTTGAGCCTGAAGATTTTATTGAAATCTTTAAAACCTTTCCTACACTCCGGCTGACCCTTGACACGGGACATGCCAATATTGATGATTCTGGCGGGCAAAGACTTTTTGAATTTATCAGACTATTTGAAAGCCGCCTTAACCACATCCACATCAGTGACAACCTGGGAGAAAAAGACGATCATCTGCCCATCGGCGCCGGTAACATCGATTTTCGGAAAATCATCAATGCCTTGAAATCATGCGGGTATAAAGAAACTGTGACCTGTGAGATTTTTACAGAAAACCGAAAGGATTTGGAAAGAAGCAAAAAAAAGTTTAGTGATATGTTTAAGTAGTTGTAGCCTTGGGACTATGTTGATGAGAATTGGACAACCGGTACGTTTTTCAAAATTTTCTATCAGACTATAGAATCGAGGGTTCGTCTCTCTGTTAATGGTCTGTATCCGAGCGGAATAGTCAACGTGAGTGATAGCAGGAATCTGGGAGCGTGGAACATTAAGCTTGTCAATACCAAAAAGTTTTCGCTGTTCTTCCGATATAGTACGTCTTTTCTTTTCATGTACAGATGCAACCAACAGCATATAAGGACTTTCCCTGTCGATATTGAACCACTCGGAGACCCGCTCAGCTATTATAGCTGGTGCAAAAGGACGAAAAGACTCTCTGTATTTAATTTTGAGGTTCAATATTGACTGCATTTTTGGACTGCGTGGATCAGCAATAATTGAGCGCCCTCCCAAAGCCCGGGGGCCAAACTCCATGCGACCTTTGAACCATCCGATAACATTTCCAGCGTCTAACAGTTTCGCAAGTTTAGGTATGAGTTCATGATCATTAAATTGAGTATAATTTGCCCCGATACCATCAAGATAGGACTTAATTCCTTCATTCGTGAAACGTCCTCCTAAATAGGCGCCCTGCATAGCATCTTTCGTATCATCCACGTTTCGTGGCTTTTCAAGGTAGCTGTGCCGTACACTTAACGCAGCACCTAATGCACCTCCGGCATCACCAGCTGCCGGCTGAATCCATATATCCTTAAACTGGCTTTCGCGTAGTATGAGACCATTGGCTACACAATGGAGGGCTACTCCACCAGCCATACAGAGATAATCCACCTCCAATTCTTTATGAATTGTGTTCGCCAGACGCAGAATGATTTCCTCGGTTACTGCCTGAATGGACCATGCAATATCCATCTCCTTTTGACGAAAATCTGTTTCTGGTTTACGAGGTGGACCACCTAACAGATGATGAAACTTCTTATTCGTCATGGTTAGACCTGTGGCAAAATTAAAATAGCTCATATCCAATCGGAATGTGCCGTCTTCCTTTAAATCAAGCAGATTATCAAAGATGAGGTCAACGAATTTTGGTTCACCGTATGGCGCAAGCCCCATGAGTTTATATTCGCCTGCATTAACCTTAAATCCGGTGTAATAAGTAAAGGCTGAGTAAAGCAGCCCCAAACTGTGGGGAAAATCAATCTCCCACTGGGGTTTTAGGTCCTTCCCGGTGCCCATCCATACTGAACTGGTAGCCCACTCGCCCACGCCGTCAAGACAAAGCACCGCTGCTTTCTGAAAGGGGCTGGGATAAAAAGCTGAAGCGGCATGGGATTCATGATGTCCATTGAAGAACAACGGCGGCAATTGTTTTATTTTGAGATTCCCCAGTGTGGCCAACTCTTTCTTAAGGGTTGATTTCAGGAACAGCTTTTCTTTGAGCCACACCGGCATGGAAGAGACGAAGGACCGGAAACCTTTTGGCACATAGGCAAGGTAAGTTTCGAGTAAGCGTTCGAACTTGACGAGAGGCTTGTCGTAGAAAACGATATAGTCAATGCCGGACAAAGGGACTCCCGCTTCCTTTAGGCAATAGTTAATAGCGTTTACCGGAAAATCTGCATCATGTTTCTTACGAGTAAAACGTTCTTCTTGTGCAGCTGCAGTTATTTCCCCGTCTTTAATAAGCGCGGCTGCGCTGTCATGGTAATAAGCTGAAATATCTAATATATAAATTGGCACTTTTCATCATTCCTAAGGGATAAGACCTTGCTTTTCTGAGAGACGAATATCTGTGCAGGGCACTTGGGTGTCAAGGACTTCGTGAATACAACATTTTGAATTGACTTGACCGGGGATAAGACGCATCCGCGGTTTGTCTTACTCAAACGGGGTCACTTAATCGTATGGCGGGATCTGGGAGTATGTGTCATCGTAAACGATTTGAGTAATAGTTTCAGTATTGACGGGCGGAGGTCCATGGTTACGAATTTCCCATATGTTGAGATGCTTCAATATCTTTTTGATAATATGTGGCTGTTCGATGAAAGCGATGATTATCATTTCGCCTTGGCATTTGGTGCATACTAAGGGATCAAAACGGATTGTGTGTCAAGGAGCAAGTCGGCGCGCAAGTCCGCATTTCATTCATGTTTCCAAGACCAGGTGATAGGAGGTGGGGTGATAGGAAATCGGGTGACCAGGGGCCGAAACATTTATTTTCTCCTCTTTTTGACGACACATTGAAAATTCCTTGGCCTGCAGCCTCCAATAGTACTAAAAAATTTAGTGTGGGGGTGCTTGAGACTGCCGGGCTCCGGCAAGAGAGCCCGGCGGACGCGTTAGGAAGGCCTCAATTCTCGTCGACCGAATTGATCTTTTCGAAAAGCCCGGTTTTTGGGGGTTCGTCGCCTTCAGGCCCATTGCCGGCCAAGTTGGCATCGGCACGGTCAAAATACTCGAAGAGATAGGTCGTCCAGTTCGAGTCACAATCCGTACCTTCACAAAACACCCAATCAAGACCAATTTCAGGGTCTTCATAATACATGGTTGAACCGAACACCTCGTCGCTTTCGTCGCGTGTTTCGTATTTGTTCCAGGTAGGCGGATACCAGATGCTCAGCCCGTTGGCTGCTTTCAGCTTGAAAGCATCTTCCGGGCTCCGCTCGTGGACAATCAGCTTGTTCTGAACGGGCAAGTAGTCGTTAACAGCTGTGATGAGTTTGTCAAGCCCGCTAAAGTCTAACCCGGCTTCTTCGATCAGCCGAAGGCCTTCACGCATGAATGTCTTGATGTCAGACTGGTAGTCAAAATCGGTGATCTCCCCAAAGCCGCCCACATCTGAAAGATCGCGTGCGTGGGGCAAAATATTGTAAATTTCATCGAAAAGGGGCCAGGTAGTCGCAACCCAATCATGGTGCGCCTCAAGGACCTCGCCCATATACGACAGATCGAAAACCGTCATGGCCGCAAAGTTGGTCGAGGTATCCAGATTCGGCACCCCGTTGTTTCCCTTGTCCGAATAATACTCGATGTGGTTGTCGGTAATCGCAATGCCGAGCTCCCTGTGCGTCATACCGGGTGTCCCGCCCAGATCCTCGATCACCATCTCCCAGGGTAGTCCGTCGGGCTGAATCTTGGATTGCGTGGCGAGCAGTATCGGCGCCGCATCTCTGAGCTCATAGACGACCTCGATAAACGCCATGAGCGATCCTTCAAGAACGAGGAGGTCTATGTCTTTGCCGGTTGCCGACTTGGCGGCGCTCAGGGCTTCGGCGAGGTCACCGGTGGGCATGAGCTGGTCATCGATTTCCTCATCGTGTGTGTTGTCGCGCCCGATGCCGCGCCAGGACAGCCCTTCACTCTTCATCACGAAAGCCACGTTTTCATGATCGGCCAGGCCGAGGGCGTAGACGGCGAAGTCCTCCAATACAGTGCCGTCGGCGGTGTTCTTTTCTGTATAAGTTTCCAGCGGAATCTTCGCACCGCTTACAACCTCAAAAACCTCTGTTCCATCGACGGACAGTCGGTCGATCAAAACCAGGATTTGCGGATGATTCGTGACACTGGCGGTCCCGGCCAGAAGCTGGTTAATGGTGGCGTCGGCGTAGGTCTCCTGTTCATTGTCGGCAGCCAGATAAAAAAGGAACGTCCACTGTGCGTCACCTCCCTCCGACACATCGCTTTGACTGACCGAATCGTCACCCCCGGAATTTGCCTCGTTCATTCCCGGGCTTGCCCAGCATATCCCTGTAACGAGAAACACCAGCAGCATTACTGATACACCTCTCAATTTTTTTCTCATGATTTTTTTCTCCTTTGTGGCCAAATACGCGCAAACACTTTTTTGATGTGCCGTTAAGAAAAAGGCAAACCTTTTGAATTCTTCAGCAATTTCAGCCAATTCATTCTTCCGATCAAAGATTGCACCGACGCCTAAGGGATAGGGAATTAAGTTTTTTACTGCCCCTCCACCTTGTGGCACTAATTTTAATTGTTTCCTTTTTAGTCCTGTTGCCTCTTTAAAAACCGGGAGATAAAAAATAAATGGCTAAGGCCCCAATTTTTTCAAATATTGCAACCAAACCTTTGCAAAACAGCACTTTTCGAAGGTCTCGCAACCTGAATCTATAGGTTGCAGCAAAAATTGTTCCATAATGGCTCATTAAAATATATCCTTATAATATCAAATATATAAGCCGTATAAAATATTTTAAATGCCTGTTTTATTCATAAAATGTCTTATTTAGTGCAAACAATAAGTACATTTATGTGCAACAAAAATCATATAGGGAAGGGATAAGGCCTTGCTTTTCTGAGATACGAGCACATGTGCAGGGCACTTGGGTGTCAAGAACTTCGTGAATACAACATGTTGAATTGACTTGATCGGGGATAAGACGCGTCCGCGGTTTGTCCTACTCAAACGGGGTCACTGATTAAAAAACAGGGAACTACTCACATAGTCAGGCTGAAGCTGTTTAGGCTGAAGGTTGAAGGAGTCAGCAAAGCATAATTGCAGTACTTTAGCGGAATGTGATTTTTGCATTAAACATGGCTTTAAAATGTGCTTTTTCCTAACAGTCTTCAGCCTTCAGCCTATCCACCTGAGTTACAAAACA
>DAOWEJ010000060.1 GCA_030638575.1 Deltaproteobacteria bacterium
ATCATAAGCTCCGCTTTTCATGGCCTTCACAGCCATCTCTATATCGCCGTGGCCGGTCATCATTACTACCGTAAGATCGGGGTTTTCTCTTTTTATTAATTCAAGAAGTTCAAGGCCGTCCATGCCCGGCATTTTAATATCGGCTAAAACCAGGTCAAATATTTTTCTTTCAAGGAACTGCAGGGTCTGTTCTCCTGATAAGGCAGTTTCAACCTTGCAGTTTAAATCAGGTTCCAGGCTGCGCTTTAGGAGCTGGAGCATGTCCATCTCATCATCAACAACCAAAATTTGCTTTTTCATCGATTCGTCACCTTATGCCGTGCGTTAACAGGAAGAACAACGCTAAATGTGGAGCCTTTTCCCCGCCTGCTTTCCACCAGGATTTCACCGTCGTGATTTTTTATTATTCCGTAACTCACAGACAAGCCCAGACCGGTCCCTTCCCCTGTATGCTTTGTTGTAAAAAAAGGATCGAAAATCCGCGATAAATTCTTTTTCTCAATACCGTAACCTGTATCTATTACCTTTAAGTAAGCCCTGTTTTTCGATCGATTTAATTTTGTAGTAACCTTTATAGTTCCGGTTTTGTCGACAGCATGTTTTGCGTTCATGATTAGGTTCATGAAAACCTGTTTCATTTTTCTCTCATTTATAAGTATAGGGGGAATATTTATATCATAATCTCTTATAATTTCAATTTTTTCAAGGTCGGAATGCTGCACAATAAAATTCAGCACGTCATCTATTGCCTCATGGATATTTATTACTTCCCTTTCCGGTTTTGAGCTTCTGGCGAAACTCAGCAGATCTTCGACAATAGCTTTGCAGCTTTTTACATGTTTTTCAATTGTTTTAAGATCTTGATACCGCTCGGTTTCCCGATCCTCATCTCTTAAAAGTAGCTGGGTATAGCCAAGTATAATCCCTAAGGGATTATTCATTTCGTGGGCGACACCTGCCGAAAGCTGTCCGATTGAGGCAAGCTTGTCAGCCTGGGCCATCTGGTTCTCCATTAAATTTTTTTGCTCTCCACCATTAACAGAGTAATTAATAATGCTTCTGTAATCTGAGGGTCCCCTATCCGAACTTGCATCGACAGGTAATATTGAACCAGAATTGTTTTCCTTTTTGTCTTTTAGCGTATGATTCTTAAACTTCAATACTCGTGTGAAAAAAAATATTACTACTGCTACAGATATGAGCATGAATGAATTTACAGCGCCTGTAAAGGGATTTATCGAATCCGATATCAATTCATTACCCGACAATAAAAGGATATGTTTTAAAATATGCCCGGCAGATCTAAAAACTGCAAAAAGAACGAGAATGAAGCAAATCCAGAAAAGATATTCCCATATCATTTTTTCCGGTTTCCGGTTTTTCAGCTTACGGGCGAGATTCAGGCAAAAAAGGGATAAGACGGCTACTAATATGGAGCCTGCAAGATCGACAATCGATATGGGTAACGAAGAAATAATCATACCTGCCCCTTCCCTGCTGCATCCGGGTGGTTTTCTTTTAAAAGGCTCCTTAAACCATAATATAGAAAGATAAAAGCAGGCATGCAAAGCAGATAATCCATCCGGGCAAGATAATAAAAGAATTTTAGAAGATTGTTATTAAAGCAATCATTTATCTTAATTTGCCATAGTCCGATTATCTTTATCTGTATTATATTGAACTGCTCATCCATAAAATGAACGGCAAATGCATCCAGGCTCCACAGGATAAAAAAGATTGCTGAATACTGTATGAATTTCCAGCCCGGCGGCAGAGGAGGTTTTTTTTCTCTCAGCCGGTAAATCAGAATCCCCATGGAAATTATAAAAAAGAGATGAGCTAACTGGTGGGTATGGACACCCTCCGGCCGACCATAATCACAGGTGGCAAGGGCCTGATCCGGGCTTAATAATGTCCACGATAAAGCGGCAAAAAAAGAAACAACTATGTAGATTCTGTTTTCCATAATTAAGAATCATTATTAACCTGACTGGTCCTGTTTCGCCATAGCTTTCTTGTACATTCTTATAATAATAAACCAGCCCAAATAAACCAGCAGGATTGACAATACAAACCAGAAAATAGAACCTACGACAATCGGCTCTCCGCCGGAACCTGCAAACCTGAATATATAATCCCGTCCGAAAAGCTTCATCAAATTTTCGGCTTTGTATGCCTCGTTAACATAAGCCAAAAAGCTAAAAATAGGCAGATACTTTGTAAAAAGGCCGAGCATAAATCCTTCAAAAAAGAAATTATAATAAACCTGATTCAGCTTTGCCTGGTCTATATTTTTGGTAAGGAGTTTGCCTTTTTCAGGATCTTCACATTTTAAGGCCTCCTGGCGTATATTATACCAGTGCTTAAACTCCTTTTTTAATTCTTCGTATCGCCTGGTTTTAAATACTTTTGTCAGAATCTTTGTTATTACAACTGTAATAAAAGCGATGATTAATATGGCAAAAACCGGACCTAAAAAATTTAAGGGGGCGAAAATATAATCAAGAAAACAAACAAAATAATGGATTAAATCCAGTATCTTAAACCATAGACTGTCTAAGAACTCTTCCATTTTAATAAAACCTTAATTGAACGAAAAACGCTTAATTGTCAGTTGGTTGTGTTCAGTTGTCCGTCGTTATATAAGGACAACCCTAACCCGGAACCAAAAAGATCATTCTCCATATTTACGTTAGTGCTATAAAAAAGCTGTTATGATGGAGCCGGAAATATCGAAAATCGAACAAGGAATATCGAATGTCGAAGTAAGGAATCGCTTTCAGCCGTCGTAGCCACTACGGCGGAGCAGGCTGGCGAAGTCTGCTTACCTTGTCCTTTTTATAAATTGATAGAATACCTTACTTCAATATTCTGCGGTTCTGTGGTTCAACTTCTCTTTTATGCACTATTTTAAAATTTTCTGCCACCAAAAAACACGAGTTTTATTTTTAAGCGTCTAATGAAATGAAAAAAGGGAAGGAAGCTTTTACTTCCCTCCCCTTAATTTACGTTTCCTGTTTATAATTTATATCCAGATCTCGATCTTGAAGAAGCGGAAGAACAGGAAGAATAGGGTAATTGCCAATACCCATTTAAGAGTGATTTCACTGAAAAGTTTCTGTGCACGGCTTCCCAGCATTCCACCGGCAAAACCACCGATAATAATGGCAATGGCTAGCCACATGTCAGGCCAGTAACCGTTCATCATGTAGCCGATAAAAGAACCGACACTAGAAAAACATGTACCTATAAGAGAGATGGGTACAGCCACATACATTGGAAGTGCTCCCAGGGTGGTCATGGCCGGAACCAGCAAAAAGCCTCCGCCGATACCAAAGGACCTGGAGACAACTCCGATTCCAAGACCAAGTATAGCGAAAAGAAGCGGGTTAATGGTGAACTCTTCTCCCCAGAATTTAAACTTGTAATCGGTAATCCCTGCCTTAACAGGTTCAATTGCGCCCATCTCAACGGAAGTCCCATCAGTCTTGGCCTTGGCAACCGCCTCGTTGAACTTTTTCACCATTGCCTTGATGTTCTTCCTCTTTTCCATGACCTTTGGTGTAAGCTCATACAAAGTCCTGATACCCATGATCACAACCAGTACAGCCAGCCACTCTTTATAGGTTCTCATGGGCAGGTATTGCGTTGCATATTTACCGAGCCATATAGAGCCTATAAAAATACCTGCGCCAAAGGAAAGACCAATCGGCCACGCAACGCGTCTTTCAACGACCGCATACCTGTAAAATGATCCAAGCGGAGAGAATAGTGTCAAAGCCACGTTAGATGAACGAAGTACGTTGGCAGCGTTAATGCCGACAGGTCCTGCTGTGTTTACAACCATGACCTGGAATGCAGCCATGAGCATTCCACCTGCAGCACCGATCATTGAAAAATAGGTGCCCACAATAATGGCGCCGAGTATAATCCATATGGGGTTCATGTAACGGCCACCTCTACTCAGCCAGAACCCTTTACCTGCTACGCTATAAGACCCAACCTTACCTCCGTTTACAAAGACATCGAACTTTGTGTCAGGTGGAGTATGACGGTACATTTTAAATGAGGCCTTGAATTTACCTGTTGCCTTGTCCAGTTCGACTGAAGTACCCTTGTCCCAGTATTTCCCGGTCTTGCTGTAGTCGCCCATAATAGTTCGGGCAAAAATTACGATTTTACCTTTGGTTGTTTTTTCTTTGGTAATGGTATTAATACCGCCCTTCTTTTCATGGGTGTACCTCAAGAAACCCCATTGTGCCTTGGTTCCAATGGGACCTAACATCTGCACGGCTTCGGAATCAAGTTTGTCAAAGGTATTTAGCTTGAACATGGTTGTCTTGTAAATTCCAGGCAGGAAAGACGGCCCGCCGTATCTCTTATCGACTTCTTTTCCAAACTTTCCCGTATTGGTAGTCAGCAGGTAGTAAAGAGGCGGCACTTTTGTATCTTCATCAAAACCGAAACTTTTACCCGCCTTTTTCAGGCTCTTTTTCTCATGAGGACCATTTGTATCTTTCGGTGCAAACATAGATTGCTCTGAAATAGCAATGTAAATGTCCTTACCGGGTTCGATCGTACCTTCCACGGTCACAGTATCTCCGGCCTTATACTCAGCCGCAGATATTGTAGCCGCTGCCATAGTGCTGCCTGGAACTGCTATGACAATGGCAGCTGCGAAAAGTAACACACTAAATAAAGGTAATAACTTTTTCATTTGTCCCTCCTTCTAAGGTTAATAAAATCATCTACCAAATTTATAAAAAACGACCCCCCTTACTTTTGACGGTTTCGTAAAAAGTCAGGAAACTTCCTTTTACGAAACGTTTTAGGTTTTAGGATTTAAGTTTTAAGTATCTGTTAAAATGTATTATTTAATAAACCTAACACATAAAACCTAAAACCCGATGAATTCGACTTTTTTCGAATTCATCTTTTTAATTTAAAATATTTAATTGCTAAAAGTGCGCCAAGTTCACTACAGACAATCCCGATTATCAGAAAAAGCGCAAAATTCCACATTGTAAACAGGTTTTCGCCGAATAAATAAAAGGATATTATACTTAAAAGAAAATAAGTAATTATAACGTTTAAAATACCTGCGCAGATAGAAGATAAATGTTTGTATTTTAAAGCATCCCTTGTTTTGTCTATCAGAGAATATCCCGTTATTGCCGTATTAAAGGCGATTATCCATGGTATAAACGACACAACACTGTATAACTCCATGAAAACAGCCAAAAACAAAACCAGAACGGCTGCACCGAACACACCTGTAAGGATACAATAAGCGAACTTCCCCAGCAAGGGAGCCTTTTCCTTTAGAGGCAATTTCAAAACGTCCCCTTTCGAAGTCTGCGCTTATCTGTCCGAATATCTGCGTCAGGCTCAAATTTTAATCCTCGATCCGCCTCAGGCGGACCTGTGGTTAAAATTTTCGCCTTCCTTGATCTCGAACAAAATTGAATATTTTGAAACGGCCTCTTTAGATTAATCATTGTGCTCCGGCTATAACCTTAAACTATGAGGGAGTAAGCAAGCTATATGCCATTAACAGTTAAAAATAATCATTAAATCAAATATACTTGAACATGAAACCAATTAATGTTTTTAAATCAATATGATACAGCTATATTTCTACTGGTAAAGTAAGATCAAAAAGATTTATTTAGCTGGTCGGAGTAAATTTAAATCCGCATAATTTATTTTGCACCCATCCATGATCTTGAAAATTAGGTTTAAATCAAATATGATATGTTGGTGCAAGTATTTTTTTTCACTGCAATATATATATATCATAATGTGCGGCAAGTGATAATTGCCTAAAAGGCTTTTTGCTTTGACTAATTAAGCTAAATAGCCTTATCATCTTGAAAACATAAAATATTAATTGCTACTATCATTAACCGTCATGATTTAAATTTATACTTTCTGCTGGTATGAATATTGCTTATACTATGGGGTTTAAATTGTTTTCTTTTTCTCTTGATAGACATTATTAGTTTGGTATTTAGCTTTAATAAACTTTAAAAATAAGATTAAGGAGGAGATTTTATGGATGCAGAGTATATGAATTCACGGGCAAAGAGATACCAGTTTCTTTCCGCCCTTTTTCGTGACGAGATATCTTTAGAGCTTATAAAGGCAATGCAAAAGGATGAGTTCCTGGATGGGTTCAACGAATCCGTAACAGGTTGCGGGTTTCTCGATTTGATAAATGGTGCAGAGGTGATGACCAGGTGTCTGGAGAGCAATGATGCTGAAAAGCTTCAGAAAGAACTCAGCTACGATTATGCTGATATCTTCCTGAACGCCGGTGCCAATCCTGTATTTCCGTATGAGTCCTGCCATGTGACCGGAGACCCGGTGGTGATGCAGGAACCGGTTTTTAAACTTAGAGAGTATTTCCGTAAGGCAGGTGTTCATAAGAATCCCGATTACAAAGATCTGGAAGAACACGTTGCAGTACAGATGGAGTTGCTCCGTTACCTCCTTGAAAATGGGAATGAAGACCTATACAGAGATTTTTTCAAAAACAAGTATACGAAGTGGGTGTCTTCATTTTGCGACCAGCTTGTAGGATCTACAAAGACTGATTTTTATCAAGGTCTGGCCCATTTTACCCGAGGAGCCATGATGTGTGAGAACATGAGGCTTGAGGGTTTTACAAGGGGCGAAGAGGTCACAAGAAAGATGGTTCCGGCCTGTGAAGCACTTAACCTTGATCCTGCTTACTTTACACTGGCCGAAGG
>DAOWEJ010000087.1 GCA_030638575.1 Deltaproteobacteria bacterium
CCATATTTTGTGTATACAACTGCTTTCACAAATATTCCTCCGTGGTTGCTTTAATTTGGTGATTTTCAGAAATAGTTTACGACAATACATCCTGCAAGGTTGTAAAACCTAACCGTTATGATCATCGGATACATGAGCGCAGCGAGTGTATTACGGTGAATCAATTTGTTGTGCAATAAAAATAAAATAAATATATTGACTATTTTAGCTAAAATAACTATTATAGACAATAATTACAAAAAATAAGGAGATAAATATGCAAATTACTGCAACAGAGTTAAAAAACCGACTTGGTCAATATCTTGATGTAGCTGAAACCGATCCCGTAATTGTTAAAAAATCCGGCCGTATAAAATCGGTGCTAATTTCAAGTGCAACCTATGAAAAATTCCTCGCATATGAAGATGCTTATTGGGCTATCAAAGCCAAACAAGCCGAAGACGAAGGCTATTTAGGTTCTAAAGCTTCTGAGAATCTTCTGAAGAGGAAATAATTCTATGCACAATCTTGACATTACTAAATCTGCTGGAAAATTTATTAAAAAGTTACCACCGAAACAATACCTGCAAGTCGTTGGAACAATGCTTAGCCTTAGAGAGGATCCAAGACCTCACGATTCTGAACAACTAAAAGGGTATCCCAAATATCAGCGTGTCGACATTGGTGAATTCCGAATAATCTACCGATTTGATAAAGATACTGTTTATATAGCCTTAGTTGGAAAGAGAAATGATGATGAAGTTTACAAACGATTCAAGCAGAGCAAATATTAATCATCTTGTATTTTATTTTCCGCCTCTAAGAACCACATAGATTAGACGGTTAAATAGCCGTATTTAATTGCGGCTGTTTTGCCGTATACTACTTTTTTCGAAAACTTTATAACATATCGATACCAAGGATAAAATTGTGTGATTAATGGGGATATTGGTTTTGGAAATGCGCATTAAAATAAAAAGAAGTGTTGACTTTGCGGTAAGTTTTCGGTGCTGATGTGAACCCTCAAAGGACTAAGTTGTTACCTCAATCTAAAATCTCCCTTAACTTTTGTGACAGCTCATTAATATTGAAAGGCTTTTGTATAAAACCATTGCAACCTCTCTCTATTATCTCTCTTGCCTGTCCGGCGATGCTGTACCCGCTCGAAAGGAGGACCTTTACTTCGGGGTTGATCTCTTTTAGCCTGTCATAAGATTCGCCTCCACCAATGCCAGGCATTATCATATCCATAATAACCACATCAATCTTATCACGATATTTTTTATAAACTTCTATGGCTTCTTTCCCGCCCCTTGCCGGCAACACCTTATAGCCCAATGTTTTCAGTATTTCATGACCTACATCAATAATCATATCCTCATCATCTACAAGGAGAACCGTCCCTGTTCCTTTCAAGAACTTAACTGCTTTTTTCTTCTCTTTAGTTGCTTTATCTTCAGATGCCGGCAGATAAATCTTAAAAGTGGTTCCATCTCCCTCATTAGAGACTACATCAATATATCCCCCATGAGCCTTTATGATGCCGTAAACAGAAGCTAATCCAAGACCGGTGCCTTTGCTTAAGTCCTTTGTTGTAAAGAAGGGATCAAAGATACGCTCCATGGTACCTCTGTCCATGCCTACGCCTGTATCTCTGACAGTTAATAATATGTAGTTTCCAGGCCTTGGCTTATATAGTTTACCTGTCATATCTTCATGGGTGACATTCATGGTTTTCACGAAAAGATCCCCTCCCACCGGCATGGCATCTGCAGCATTGACATACAAATTCCACAGGATCTGCTCAATCTGTCCCTGGTCTGCCTTTATTCCAAACAGGTCTTTTGCAAACTCTTGATGAATCCGAATCTCCTTTCTGGTTGTGCCAAAGGTATCAGAAGTCTCTTTTACCAATCGGTTCAGGCTAAGGGGCATGATCTCATATCTTCCTTCCCTGGCATATCCAAGAAGCTGGTTTGTAAGCTTAGATCCGCTTTGAACCAGTTTTTCAATATTATTTAGTCTTTTATAATGCGGATTATCGTGATCAGTATCTAAAAGCATCAAGGAGGCATTCCCCAGGATACCTGTAAGGAGGTTATTAAAGTTATGAGCAATACCACCGGCTAAAGTCCCAATGGCCTCCATCCTTTGGGCGTGGATGAGCCGTGCTTCAAGTTTCTTTTTTTCTTCTTCTGCTTCCTTACGTTCGGTGATGTTCTCAAAGCTACCCTCATAGCAGAGTATTCGACCGTTGTTATCCCTGACAATCCTCGCTGTATCTCTCACCCAGATGATTGTTCCATCGTACCGGTACCACTGCGCTTCAAAACCCGCTACGATCTTGTCTGTATCAATCATAGCCTGCCATCGCTTGCGATCTTCATCATTCACATAAAGATCTTTCGAGCTGATAGCCATGAAGGTCTGCCTGTCGGGATAGCCAAGCATATGCACACCTGTCAGGTTGATACCGAGGATTTTTCCTCCCGGATTAGTCCGATATAGCCCCACAGGAATGCCGTCAAACAGGCTGCTGTAGCGAATTTCAGCTTGCCTTAGAGCCTTTTCCGCCCGCCTGTGCTCAGTGATGTCGACAAATACGGCAAGGGTGCCGGTGAAGCAGTCTCCCTCAAAACGGGGCCTGCCACTCATCAGGACGGGGAACCGTTTGCCATCCTTGCGCACCATTTCCAGTTCGTAACGATCTGCTTCACCGCGCATCCGCCGTTCATCAGCGGCCTGAGCAATGTGATGCTGATTGGTCGGGATGAAAATCCTCCAGTGCTGACCTATCAGTTCTTCCGGTGTGTAACCCGTCAGCGACGCTACAGCCTGGTTGACAAAGTTGATGTACCCCTTTGCATCTTCAACAACGATGCCTTCGGACATGCTCTGGACGATGCCCTCGCTAAACTCTTTGAGATGTTTGAGCTCTTCCTCCGCTTGCCTACGCTCGGTGATGTCCTGGCCTTGAGCTATGGTGGCGACGATAGTTTTGCCATCTTCGGCATAGATATTTGCAGAGTTCCAGAGTGCTATTCGGTTATCTCCATCTTTGCGAAGAATCGGAATTTCCACCGACTCCCAGTATTCACCGCTCATGGCGTTTGCGATCTTGCTCATCGATTCGTCCCTGGTTGCTTCAGGGAAGAGCATGTGTATTTTTTTTCCGACAACCTCTCCGGCTGTGTAGCGGGTCAGTCGTTTGAAAGCTTGGTTGAAACGGGTGATCTTGAAATCCGGGTCCCAGACGATGATAGGAGCATTGGCGTAATGAAGGAGTTTTTCCAGATAGTCACGGATCTCCCTAAGCTCCTCTTCTGTTTGGCCGGACCGGTTTCCTGATCTTTCCAATTCGGCAGCCCGTCGCAATTCTGCAACTTCATTTATTAGCTGCTCTTTTGTCTTATCTTCATCTTTCATAGCTGTACCTCCCAAAACACAACATCTTGCAAGAGATAAAGGCTCTGAACAGCCATTTCCCGTTTTCTTTCATATTCTTTTAATATATCATGTGAGACAATATTATACAAGAATACCTTCCAATGTCTAGAATATTGATGACTTATAAAATCCCGCTATGCTGCGCTGTGTTGTACGGCAATAAGCATTCATCAAATAACACACCCATTAAATTTGATGGCGTCGTAAAAAGTCGAATTCATCGGGTTTTAGGTTTTATGTGTTAAGTTTATGAAATAATCCATTTTAACAGATACTTAAAACTTAAATCCTAAAACTTAAAACGTTTCGTAAAAGAAAGTTTCCTGACTTTTTACGAAACCGTCAAATTTGACGTAAAGATGGACTATCTGAATATTATATTGTAAGCAATTTTAAAGGAAATCACTTTTTGTGATGTTTTCCAAAAGCCAGGTAACAGATGATAACCTATCACCTTAACTTAAAAAAGGAGTGTTGCGGATGGGCATGGAAATAGAAAGAAAATTTCTTTTAAAGGACGATTCCTGGCGATCTATGGCCAGTGGAACTATGTGCCGGCAGGGATATCTTTCCAGTGATAGAGAGCGTATCGTACGTGTACGCATCATTAAAGACAAAGGATTTGTAACTGTAAAAGGCATTGCCAGGGAGGCCACCCGGCTGGAATACGAATATGAAATCCCTGAAAATGATGCAAAGGAGATGCTCAACGAATTGTGCGAAAAGCCTCTTATTGAAAAGAACAGGTATAAAATCGACTATAAGGGGCTTACCTGGGAAATAGACGAGTTTTTTGGTGAAAACCAGGGGTTAATCGTAGCCGAAGTGGAGCTGGAAAGGGAGAATCAGGCCTTTGAAAAACCCGAATGGGTAGGTAAGGAAGTAACCGGAGATCCAAGATATTTCAATTCAAACCTCATAAAAAATCCATTTAAAAATTGGTAAAAGATTTAGTTCCGCTACGCTCATATTCTCAAAACGGCCACCCGGTTTAGATGGGACGGATCAAAAACGATCGGCAAAAAAGCGAAAAGGTGCTGCCGTATAATATTCGGTTAATTTACGTTTTATTTAAATAATTAGCATAAAAATATTTTGACAATTGAATAACAATTAATTAATATAGTTTATTATTGAATATAAATAATATATTTATCCATCCTAACAAACTTTTTAAAACCATGGACGAACTTGATCAAAAAATCTTAAAGGCTTTGCAGGCCAGTGGGCGTAAGAAAAATGCCGACCTGGCACGGGAGTTGGGCGTGGCTCCGTCGACTATGCTGGATCGGGTCCGCCGGCTTGAAGATAGCGGTATTGTAAAAGGCTATAGGGCAACCATTGATCCCAAGATGTTGAACCTGAACATTCAAGCCTTTATATCGGTCAGCCTCTATCGGCATGATACACAAGACATCCGCAAGTTCGAAGAGGGCATCCGGCGGATTCCCTATGTGCGGGCCTGCTACCATCTGACCGGACGATTAGACTACCTGCTTCACGTTGCCGTCCGGGACCTCGCGCAACTTGGCGCGCTCATTAAAAACGAAATCGCATCGTTACCCAGTTTCGGCAAGTCGGAAACCTTTCTGGCTTTATCCGAGATCAAGCCTGACAATGGCTGGCCCATTCAGGATGATCTTTTTTCCAGCCCTGAAGGAAAGGGGGCCGGGAAAGCGGGTTTAGGTGAATCGGAAAAAATAAATTCAAAATAAAGGAGAAAGCATATGGGTAAGAAAAAAATGATACATGAATTCTATGAAATGAGGAAAAGCGGCGAGAAAATCACCTTCTTGACCGCCTATGATTATCCCACAGCCCAATTTGCAGAAGCGGCAGGTATGGACATGCTTCTTGTCGGCGACAGCTTGGGGATGTGCGTATACGGCTACAGCGGAACGATCCCGGTGGTTATGGACCAAATGATCTTCCATTCCGAGGCGGTCCGACGCGGAGCTCCCAATACTTTTGTCATCGGTGACATGCCCTTTATGGCCTACCAGAGCAGCATCGAAAAGGCAGTGGAAAATGCAGGCCGTTTTCTTAAAGAAGCCGGATGCGACGCCATCAAGCTGGAAGGCGGCGTTCGCATAGTTGACCAAATTCGGGCCATCGTGGATGCAGGCATCGTGGTTATGGGCCATATCGGGCTTACACCGCAAAGCTCCGGCCAGTTGGGTGGACACAAGGCCCAGGGACGAACCGCCGAAACAGCAAAACTGGTTTATGAAGATGCTCTGGCCGTAAGAGACGCAGGAGCCCAAATGCTTCTTGTAGAGGCGGTGCCTCCTGAAGTTTGCGGCTTTATCACCAAAAAACTGGATATTCCGGTGCTGTCCATCGGTGCCGGCCCGGATGCCGATGGCCAATTGCTGATTGTTTCAGACATGATCGGCCAGTTCCAGGCGTTTACGCCAAAGTTCGTCAAGAAATATTGCAATGTGGCGGACACAATCACCCAGGCCATGAAAACCTACTGCGAGGAGATTCGTGCAGGAAAATTTCCATCAGACGACCACTGCTATGGAATGATCAAAGGAGAAGCAGATAAGTTTTTTAAGCTCATGAAGGAATAATGTTTCTATCATAGTCTGAAGAGGCAGTTTCAAAATGTTCAATTTTGTTCAAGATCAAGGAAGGCGAAAATTTTAACCACAGGAATACATAGAGTATTTCGAGGATTAAAATTTGAGCCTGACGCAGATATTGGGCAAAAGGGGACGTTTTGAAATTGGCTCTGAAGTGAAAGTGTGTTCTAAACATATGCCTAACCCGAATAAACCGGAAACAACAAAATACAAGCATCCATTCTACGTAGCAGGCTACTGCGAAGGATGAACCAAATTTCAAATAAATTCCAAATTACAATATCCAAATCTTAAATAAGATTAAAAACCAATAGTTGTTTCCCAGCATTGTAATTTATTTGTCATTTGTTTTTTGAATATTGTGATTTATTTGTCATTTGTCTTTTGTTTTCTGACATAAAAAACACGAATTTCAGGATTAAGATACTAAAGGAGGTAACGCAATGACAGACCTTAGAGATCGCATAAAAATATCCTCGGAACGATTGGAGGAGATCAACGCTTTTTTGACCGACCCCAACAATGAACTCATCAACCAGCTTTTGGAAGTAGTTCACCGTTACGGCGGGCCGGAGGAGATTAATCGTAAAGCACAGGAAGCCGGAACCTTTGAGAACCTAACGGAACGTCTGCGGCAAATTGATTCGCCCTATGTGCAAGACATCGAGTGGCTCGTCGAGCAAAAGGAAAAGAACGCCTTTGTTTCCATGCAGGAGTACTACGATAGGGTGCTGGGCGATCCGACCGCTATGAAAAAGCTCAACCAGGAAAACCGGGTAACCCTGGAGATCAGTGCCTTACAATATTTCCCATGGTTGATTGTTCAGGCCAGGCGGGCCATTGAAAAACGCGAGTTGATGCCGGGTCGTTACATTCGCGTGCGCAATATGAAGGAACAAAAGGAAGACAACGGTGACATTCTAGCCGTGGCAGCGGCCATGGGAGTGGTGGGAGCCACCCACGTCGAAACCCTTGACACCAAAGGCACCGACGGTTCAAACGTCCATCTGGGCGGCCCGGAGACCATTACAGGTTATTTCGGCGGGGTGGGCCAGCCCAATGACTATCCTATTAAATGGTTGGATGAATATTTATATTATTACACCCAATATGGCACCCGTCAGGTGCTGAATATTAACTCCGGCACGGTTCTGGTGGGATATCTGCTGCACAAACTGGGAATCGACAATGAGTTTAAGATATCGGTCTATATGGGCAATGATAACCCCTATGCCATATTTTGGACCCTTTTGACCGCGCGGATGTTCTCCCGGCCCGACGGGACAACTTCTCTGATCGGTTTCAACCTATCAAACTCTGTCAATAACGACACCATCCGCCATGCCGCAAAGATCCGAAAGGCCCTTGGGCTTGAAAAGGGGGTCCGCCTCGAACATCATATCACCGAGACTTACAAATCCATTGTTCGCCAGCCATACAACCGGAGGGATGAACTTGTGGAAGTGGCTAAGGAAGTTTCCAACATTGCAGCCAAGCATGAAGGGGGAGAGATTGATACCGAAGCCTCTCTTGAGCATCCTTCCGATATCCTTGAATACTTTATGGCCAAGGCCGATGTCTTGGACCAGGGATTAATGGATGCCCTGGAGATCAATTATCTTGAAAAACATAAATCGTTGAATTTGACGGCAGATGCCCTTTCCAAGGCCGGAATCGGGGTGGTTTGCGCCTGGAACCTTCACAAATAAAATCATTTCCAAATAAGGAGGCCAAAATGATCGTACCCATAGAACAACGATATTCAAAAACAACCGCCTCCATGAGACACTCTTTCATCAGGGAAATCCTGAAGGTGACCAAGGACGTTCCGGGAATGATTTCATTTGCCGGTGGTTTACCGAGCCCGGAATCCTTTCCCAAAGAGCTTCTGGGCGGCCTCTTTTCACAGGTCATCCGTGAGGAGGGAGACGAGGTCCTCCAATACGGCAACAGTGACGGAGATAAGGTCTTTAAGGAAACGATCAAGAAATTCGAGGAGGTTCCCTATCTCTCTGATGAAGAGATTATGATTACCGTAGGTTCCACCAACGGCATATACTATTTTACGAGGACATTGATCGATCCAGGCGATATCATTGTTTGCGAAGCTCCGGGTTTTCCAGGTTCCCTTGCAGCCATGGAAGCGTGTGGTGCACGCATGATCGGCGTTGAAATGGATGAATACGGCATGATTCCAGACCTGTTGCACAAAATCCTTGGCCGGCTCTCTCAGAAAAATGAACCCGTCAAATTTTTGTATCTGATTCCGGAATTTCAGAATCCCAGCGGCCGGACCATGAATCTGGCGCGCCGCCGTGCCATTATCCAAGTGGCCAAAGAATTCGATCTTCCGATTCTTGAGGACCAGCCGTATCGGGAGCTGCGCTATGACGGAAAACGGATTATTACCCTTTGGGAACTGGCCAGGACCGAATTTAACGATCCTAAACTTGTTACCATCGCTAAATCTTTTTCCAAGATACTGGGTCCGGGATTAAGATTAGGGTTTGCGTCCGGCCCGCCGGAGATGCTGGGACCGATGGTTAAATGGGCTCAAAAATCTACCGTAAGCCCCGATTGTGCCACCCAGCGCGTGACCGCCCGCTTTATCGAAAAGGGATATATGCGGGACCATATATCCAAGATTATCGATCTGTACCGCCCTCGCAGAGATGCCATGCTCAAGGCTCTGGAGTCCTACATGCCTGATGGGGCTCAATGGACCGTCCCTGAAGGGGGGATGTTCATTTGGGTAACTTTTGATAAAGACATCGACACCGACCGTTTGTTTGACTTAGCCATTGAAAATAAGGTTGCTTTTATTCCGGGAAGTAAGTTTTATCCGGAGGGCACCATAAAAACCAACGAAATACGGTTGAATTTCTCCTATGCCACCGAAGAGTTAATTGATGAAGGCGTACAACGTCTTGCGCAGTTACTATAAGTTGCATACCCAAGGCGGAGCGGGGTATTCGTCGGACACATATATGCTTTTACCGATAATTGCTGTGTGCGACAAATTTGAGTTGACTTTTAATTTTTACCGGACTACTTCTTCTATTAAATTCCGGGCAAGAAGCTTGGGCTTAAAATAGTTTAAGTTAAACATTTAGAAGCACATAGAGATAAAAGCCACGAAGGCTCTATAAGGTCAGAAGACCTTAAGCACTCGTGGCTTTTTGTTTTTAAGGAGGAAAAATGAAGAACTTAAAAAAAATATTGGTTTGTAAAATTGCCTTATTAATGGTGCTAATCCTTCTGGGGCCTGCAAGTTTTTCAGCCCAGGCCCAGGTCGATGAAATCCGCATAGCTGACGGCAAGGGGGACTGGGGCTATCCGAACCCCTACCGGCATTATCCGCGGGGGCCTGGCTATGTTCGGATGAGCTGGGTATTTGATACACTGGTCTGGAAAGATGAGAAGGGCTATACCCCTGCCCTTGCAAAGTCGTGGACTTATAATCCGGATACGCTGAGCTTTACCTTTGAACTTAATGAAAGTGTCAAATGGCACGATGGTAATCCTTTTAGTTCATCAGACGTTGTATTTACCGTTGAATATTTCAAAAAGCATCCTTACAAATGGGTACCAATGGGCGACGTTTCAGGTGCAGAGGCAGTTGGGCCAAACAAGGTAATTATAAGGCTGACCAAGCCCTATGCCCCTTTTCTGGCTTATGTAGGGGGAGTTATGCCGATTCTTCCAAAGCACATATGGCAAAATGTAAAAGACCCTAAAAAATATAACGATCCTAAATGCTTTATCGGAACCGGGCCATATAAATTCGTTGATTTCAATAAGGCCAAAGGGACCTATCTCTATGAAGCATTTGAAAACTACTACCAAGGCAAGCCCTTGGCTAACCGCCTTATATATATAAAAGCAGGCAAACCGCTCATGACTTTATCCACCGGAAAGGTCGATCTGGCCAATATTAAGCCTGACATGGCCGAGACACTGAAGAAAAAGGGGATGATAATTCTTAAAAATGCAAGAGGCTGGAACAAGAAACTTATGATCAATCATAAGATTGCGCCCTTTAACGACAAACGTTTCAGGCAGGCCCTTGCCCACGCTATTAACCAGCAGGAAATTATAAACAAGGCACACAGGGGTTTTGGTTATCCTGCCTCTTTTGGTCTTCTTTCACCTGATCACGAGTTTTATAACCCCAACACTCCGACCTATGCTCCTGATCCTGCCAAAGCACGGCAAATTTTAGAATCCCTGGGCTACATGAAAGACCCCCAGGGATATTATTCAAAAGATGGCCAGCCTCTCAAAGTAGAAGTTTTGTCTTCAAACATTACTGTGGCAGGCGAATCTGTGGCAGACAGGGACGGCGAGGTTATTAAACGACAACTGGAAGCAGCTGGTATCAGGGTTGACCTTTTACATTTAGAGCAGGCAACTACAGACGCAAAAGTTAAAAAATGGGATTTTAATCTGGCCATCTCCGGGCATGGCGGATTGCTTGGAGACGCGAGGATTCTAAACCGTATGATAAACCCCAAGGTCACAGGCTCGGTTAACTCCGCACGTTTTGGGGCAAATAAAAAGCTTCTCAAACTGCTCAAGGACCAGGTTGCCCAGATGGACGTTGAAAAGCGCAAGGCCATTGTATTCAGAATCCAGGAAATCTATGCCGATGAAGTTCCGGCAATTTCACTTTATTATCCGGCATCCATGGCCGCCTATAACCCAAAAAAGGGAATTAATTGGTATTACACCAAAGGCGGTATCGGTTTAGGCATTCCTATTTCTCAAAACAAGATGTCACTTGTCAAGTAAGGCCGGCTGCACTGTGAACGCAAATTCAATTCATTTCACACCAAGGCGGCTTGGTCTTATCATCACCTTCAGCCTGGCCGCCCTGGCTATGATCTATTTAAGCTACTCTTTGCCGCGTCTTTTGCCTGGCGATTTCGTCACGGCCATGTACGCCAGCTCCCCTGTTACACTCTCTGCAGAGCAAGAGGCTGAGCTCAGAGCTTTTTACACACAACCTCCCGACTTTTACAACTACCTGGTTAAGCTGGTCAAATTCGACTGGGGATATTCTTATGCTTTTTTGACCCCTGTATCTGCGTTATTTTTAGAGGCACTACCATGGACCCTGCTGCTGCTTGGCACGGCTCATATTATTTCCATCTCCATAGGATTTATAGCAGGGGTGGAAGCCTCCTGGCGACAGGACAGCCGGATTGAAAAAGGTTTTGTCGGAGGCATGACTCTTTTGGAGGGCATCCCTGAAATCAGTACGGGCGTTATCCTGCTTGTTATCTTTGCCTTGAATCTGCAGTGGTTTCCTGCTGCCGGAGCGGAAACGGCCTATGCAAAAGTCTCATTCTGGGCATGGGTGGCTGATGTGTGTCACCACCTGGCCCTACCCCTTGCCACGCTGGTTCTGGCCTATATCCCAGGTAACTTTTTACTGGCCCGCAACAGCATGATTATGGTCATAAAAGCACCCTTCATAACAACAGCCCGCGCCAAAGGACTGCCAAGCCGGAGGATAAGATATGCCCATGCAGCCAGAAACGCTTTGCTACCCCTTGTAACACGCTTCGGATTGCGGCTGGCCTTCATGATTACAGGGGTTCTTGTGGTGGAAAGGATTCATTCTTATCCGGGTCTTGGGACACTCCTTTTTAACGCAATCCAGGCCAGGGACCTTCCGGTTATCCAAGCTGTTGTCCTGATCTCGTCATTGATGGTTTTGGCCATAATTCTGGCCCTGGAACTTGTTTATAGAATAATCGATCCGAGGATTGAATATGAACGCTGATCTGCGCCGATATATCTTTCAGGACACATGGTTCCTTACCGGCTTTAGCCTTGCAATAGTATTTGCCGTTACTGTCCTGGCGGGACCACCGCTCGTTCCCTTTGACCCATGGGATATGTCATTCACTCCCATCTCACCACCTTCGGCGGAACATTTCCTGGGCATTAACGACGGTGGACAGGACATCTTTTCAGAACTTATCTTTGCTATTCGCAACACGGTCACCTTTGGCCTGGTCAGTGGCCTGGTTGCGCTGGGAGTTGGAGTTATAATCGGGCTGGTTGCAGGATGGCTCGGCGGATTTCTTGATATGATCCTGATGCGCCTGGCAGACGTTCTGTTGGCCATTCCTGCCATCATGATACTTATTCTTACAGCCGCCCTTTTCCGACCTTCGCCGTTCGTGCTGTCTTTAATCCTGTCAGGTTTGATGTGGCCGACTATAAGCAAGGCTATACGGGCTCAAACCCTTACCCTGAGAGAAAGTCTTCACGTAAAAGCTGCCGCCCAGATCGGAGGCAGCAACTGGTATATTATTCGTCGCCATCTCATGCCCGAAATGTTTCCTCTGTATCTCATCGGCCTTGCTGCGAAAACCAGGATGGCCATGTTCATGGAAGCATCTCTGGCTTTCCTTGGACTTTTCGACCCCAGCCGGAAATCACTCGGCATGATGATAGGCTATGCTGTTAAATATTACTATATGGATATCTGGTGGAACTGGCTCCTGCCGCCGATTGTCTGCCTGTCCTTATTGATTATGACCGTTACGTTCCTGGCCATCAGCCTGGAGAAGGTGCTTGACCCACGCCTCAAAGATGCCCTCGGATAAGATTGGCTAATAAATAATATGAGTTTTGAAATCAAACAGTTGAGTGTTATTTACAAGGACGGTTCCCACAGCATCCAGGCGCTGGAAGAAGTCACAATAGCTATCGCTCCCGGGAAATGCCTTGCCCTTGTAGGAGAGTCGGGATCAGGAAAAACCACCCTGGGAAAAGCCTGCATGGGGCTGCTCCCTTCAAATTCTGCAAAAGAAGGGGAGATAAGCGTAAACGGACGGCGGATCGATAATCTCAAGGAATCCGCTTTAAATGAAATCCGCTGGGATAAAATTGCCATGGTATTTCAAAACGGAGCTGTAAATCTTAATCCTGTCCATCGTATCATAGACCAGGTGGCAGAGCCGTTGATCCAACGCCGATTATCAGGCCGGGTGGAAGCAAATCTAAAAGCTAAAGAAGCCCTGAAGCAAATGGGAGTTACCGAGGAGCATCTATATCGCTATCCTCATAAACTTAGCGGCGGACAGACTCAACGGGTCTTACTGGCCATGGCCATGATTCTCGATCCTGAAATAATTATTCTGGACGAACCGACTGCTTCCCTGGACGCTTTAAGTAAAGTTTTTGTGTCAGGTGTAATCGCTCAGTTTAAGTCAGTCGGCAAGGCAGTCCTTTTAATTACCCATGACCTTGAAATGGCTGCCGGTCTTGCCGACACTGTGTCTGTGCTCTATCTTGGCCAGGTTTTAGAGACACTCCCTGCCAATGACCTTTTGTTTAAACCGCTTCACCCTTATACCCTTGCTCTTGGCCGATCATACCCGACCATGACCACAGCCCGTGATCTGGGAGGTATTAAAGGTGACGCCTTTTACAGGCTTGTTCATCAGCACGGTCGACACGATCAGGATAAATACAAGCATACCCATATTCAGATCCCTGATTCGAGTCACAAAGACGGCCACGCTCCTCCTGCAGGATGCCTTTTCCAAAGTCGCTGCACCCAGGCAATCGACAGGTGCAAAAATGAAAAAGTGTTTCTTAATGAGATTGGTGACCATAGCATTCGCTGTCTTCGCAACGGAATTGCCGACATCCTGGAACTAAAATGCGTTAGCAAAAGGTACGGCGATGTAATAGCCCTTCAACCGACGGATCTTACTTTAAAATGTGGTGAGGTCTTTTGTCTTGTTGGTGAAACCGGCTCGGGCAAAACCACTCTGGCGATGATTTCTGCCGGTATGCGCAATCAGGACAGCGGCACAAGAACCTTTGAAGCGCGGGATATGGATCAATGGGCAAAACGGGAATATCGATCCATAGCACGCCGCATCGGTGTAATATACCAGAACCCGGCTGAATCGATCAGTCCCAGGTTTTCCGTTTTTGAGGCTGTAGCAGAGCCCCTTAAAATTCATAAAACAATCAGGACCGGGGAAAGTATTGAAAATCGCGTTTCCAGGGTTCTGGCCCAGGTTCGTCTTTCTACTGATCCTTTATTTTTAAAGCGTTATCCCCACGAGCTGAATATGGGGGCCATACAACGGGTCTGCATTGCCCGCGCCCTAATACTCAAACCATCTCTTCTTGTGGCAGACGAGCCCACTAGTTCTCTGGACCCGAGTGTTCAAGCCAAAGTATTAAAATTACTTTTAGATCTCCAGATTGAACTGGGTCTGACCATGCTTTTTATTACCCACAACATCGGTCTGGCACGAAAGATTGGAGATCGGATCGGTGTGATGCTCGCAGGTCGCCTGGTAGAAGTTGGCCCAGCCAACATGGTTTTGTCTGCACCACGCCATCCCTACACCCGGCTGCTCATCGACAGTGTACGTGGTCTGGTCAAAAATCCTTTTAAGCCCGGATCGGAATTGGCAAAGTCGGCTGGCTGCCCTTTTGTCCCCCGATGTCCCCGGCTTAAAGACATATGCTGCAAAACCCCACCGGAAATGGTGAATGTCGATCACTGCCAGGTGAGATGCCATTTTCCTTTGACTATTGATCGGTTGTATGAAAGCTAATATGAAACTTTCTGCTTAGCCATAGGTGATATTTTTAGAGTCCATAAATATTATTCACCTTTATTATATTAAGAAAGGTACCTAATATGAATCAAAAACCAATCAGCCCGGAACTTATAAATGCAACCATCGAATTCCACGGTCATTCGTGTCCAGGCCTGGCTATCGGCATACGCGCCGCGGAACTGGCGATGGACAGATTCGGCCGCTCGATAGATGAAGAAATCGTTGCTGTAGTAGAAACCGATATGTGCGCTGTTGACGCAATTCAGTTTTTATTAGGCTGTACCTTTGGCAAGGGGAATCTGATTCATATGGACTATGGGAAAAGTGCTTTTACTTTCCACAGCCGACAGGATGGAATATCGATACGAATCGTTGCGAGGCCGAATGCCATCGGTGACCCTGGCGATGAACTAATAGCCCTGAGAACAAAAAAGTTGAAAGAGAAGCTTGCTCCCGACGAACAAAAGCGTCTGAAAGAAGCCACGGCAGAGCGGACAAGGCGGATAATGGAAGCAGATATTGATAAACTCTTCGAGGTGAAGCCGTCGCAAAGCCCCGCACCTCGTAAAGCCAGAATACTGGAAAGTTTAATCTGCCAGGACTGTGGCGAAGCAACAATGGAATCACGCACGCGCCGGCTTTTCGGAGAGACTCTCTGCATCCCCTGTTTTGAGGCGGCGGAAAAGCCCCGAAACCCCTAAGTTATCTAAGAAGTCGTTTCCACAGTGTTTTCAGAATCCGGAATTTCAGGCGGCTCGTTCTTGTCTTTTCTTCTACGAATAATAATCTTTTCCCACAGGCCCCCTTCACTGAAACATTGCCAACCCCAGCGCAGCCATTTCAACAGTGAATGGGCAAGCCATAGAGCCCAGATGAGCATGAGGATACGGAAAACAAATAGCGGCAGGGACAAAACACGGGGCTGAGGCATTGTGCCGTCAATTCTGTCCTGAGTCCAGTGGAGCCAGAAATCGGATGAACCGTTACCGGCGATCTGCATGCTCGGAATTCCCAGAAGGCCTTTTTGAATTGATACGTAAAGACCGATCAGGGCAGCAACGGTCCATGCTACAAGGATTATCTGAGCTGCATTAAAAGAAAACCAGCCCCCTTTAACCTGATACTTTTGGCGCAAACCGAGAGCAAGAAGCCAGCCGACAATCATAATGGCAACCAGCGGATGTACCTGGGTCAATCCCAAACCGAGCAGGAGCCATTGGTAGGTTTTAAGCGGCGTCCATGTTACTCTCCCCAATCCAACCGCTGCCAGAATAATAACAACAAAATAACTCCAAAACAGCACAGCGGGGCCAAGTCGGGGTCCGGTTGTCATTAGAATCCAACGATTCCTTGGCATTTGAAAGATTACATCGGCGTTTACCGCTTCCTTGCCTATATTTACACTGGGTGCTGTCGTTAGAAGGGAAGAATTTGAACTCTGGTGCCATTGAAGATCGATTTTCCGGCTTCCGGGTTGTATGGGTATTATAACTTCCCTTTTTTTTTCTTTGATGGGCTGTAATTTTCCCGATATTTTAACCTGCTGAAGCTTTGCTCCTTCCGGAAGGGTTATTTTATGCTGTCCGCCCTCACTGCTTCGAATTTTCAGCAAAAGTGCCGCCTTATTAAACCGCTGGCCCGGAGTAAAGGTTAGCCTGGTTGAATCAATGGTCACAGTTTGGCCAGGAATAGCTTTTGGGCGAGATACATTTATAGTTACCTTTTCGCCAGGCCAGGGCTGCCACTGTGGCCGCCATAGACCCGATTGGTCCTGATGAAAGATAATCGGAATTCCAGAGTGTTCACAGTGCCATATGGGGCTGGCATCCAACACCCAGATCTCTGTCCATGGAACAGATTTTGGCGCGAAAAGCATAATAGCTTCACTCGGCTTTAAAGAGGAGACCCATTTAACCTCGTGTATCATGGGTCCCATGTGGACAAGTGCTTTCCCCTTTTCAACGCGAATTCCGGCTGTTGTGATCGATTCACCTGCAATCAAAGGCACCGAAACAGCCACAGGTGTTCCTGTAGGTGTAATCCGCCTGACTGTAGTCCTGACCTGCCAGTTAAGACCTAAAGATAAAACCCGCTCAATATGAAGAAAAGGTGGAAGCGTCATTGCAGCGTCTGCCTGTTGTTTTGAACTTTTTTTCTCCTGTCGTGTAAGTTTTATACTTTCATCCAGCAAGCCGTTGCTGTCCACTCCCTGAACGTCCCAGCCTTTACTTTTAATAGTCCCCCTGTGGGGTTTTAAAGGAAGAAGAACTTGAAAACTGTTTTCAGGGGGTGTCTTTCCAAGCAGGGTAATCGTGTGGATTCCTTTTGGAACCAGAATCCATAACAAACCCTCTTTGTCCCTTGCCAGACCTGTGGCAGGAAGAGAATCGAGGAGTACCTGTTTAGGCTGCCAAGACCCTGCCGATGGGCCGGGCAAAGGAACAGCCGTTTTTACTGCAGCATGAACCGTAAAAATAATTCGCATGCTATAGTTTTTCACAACGAGCTCAATTTTTGGACTGTCGGCGCATTCCGGCAGGCAGTCCGCCTTTTCCAGAAGTCGCTCCTGGAGTTGTTGTAAGAGTTCAGGAGATGGATAAATGGAACTTTTTGTTTCTCCTGCCGACAGCCCTGGGGAAAGAAGCATACACAATACGACTGCTGCTGAAGATGCAAAGCTTCCAGCCGGTATTTTCAACCTTTTGAAATCGATCAGGCCGAAGATGAAAAAGGCAAGGAAAATAACGCGAACAAAGCCAAGGATAAGATTGACAGAAGGCGACAAAAGCCATAACCGAACCCGTTGATCTCTGTTTACAGGTCCGTTCCACTTCATTGCAAAAGAGCGCCACTTCCAGTTCGGCAATCCCGGGCCTGTCTGAATCAGTGCATTTGGATCCTGGATAAAAACCGCCTGCTTCTGGCGGTAGTCAAGTTTTTCCTGCACGGCGCCTGACAACGCATAAGGCCTTTTTGTTAAAGCCGCCTTTCTTTTTTTAGGAGCTACACGGCTTTCCATGACCCCTTCAGCCTTCATAGTTGAATCAATACTTCTTTGGGTCGTAAGCCACCTGCCGGTTCCATGGGACTCCAGTTGTGGATAGACACCACAGCGTATTTGTTGAACCATGAATGGAATGGCAATTGCCAGCAAAGTGACAATCGATGCAAGACGCCAGAAACCTACGACTTTTTTTACCCGCCCATCAGGCAAAAATCTCAAAAGAGCCGACGCAGCCAGTAAATGTAGCCATACAATACGGGGTGAGCCCGGTTCATGATATGTAAGAGCGACTGTCACAAGTGCCAGCAGGCCCCAGCGCCAGTTCCAGAGCCTGAACACTGTAAGGGATATGATCAAAACAAGAAAAAGGTCAAGCAAGGTCCATCGCTGAAACCATGTCCCTGGCATCACATCCACGCCGGTCGCGGTGAAAAGTCTCCAACCGGCAGGCAGGTTCAGAACACCTGATACAGACTGAAAGTCATGGTCCCATCCCACTGCCGGCAAGCTGTTTGTTGATGCTTCATATCTGGATTCCGCAACAAGATCGAGTTTTCCCTTACGAAGTTCCACTCCAGGTTTATTGTTCTTACCCTGACTTGTTATGAGCTGATCTGTGCCGTCAACAGATACCCGGCCGAGAATTCCGGGCAGATTCATCGCAAGATACCACTGGCGGCTCATAGTTCCATGAATCCGGTCTTGAATAGTTAAACCGCTGCCGTTAAAATCGAGCCACCAGGTTCTTTTTAAATGGATCTGATCAGGTGCAGGGTCAGGATCTCCCCGGCGAATTTCTTTAAATGTCATCACGTTGTCAGGATTAATGATGAAAGCAGAAAACTTTTTCCACTCTGAAGGCATATCCGTCTGGTTGGGGTCAACCGATTGAATTCCTTCGGTCTTTACCATGCGGAGGTGATTTTGCGCCTTAAAAGCCCATACTTCCTGTCCGTAAGCCATTTTTTCAAGTTCAATTTTGTGAACAGTACCTTTTGACCGGGATAAAATTTCAATCTCCCATCTGCCTGGACGCGCCTGGATCATCAACTCACCTTTTGTCCCCAGCCTGGCCGGAAGAGGACTTTTAATGCTCATGGGAATAAAGCCTTCTAAAATCACTGTATTAATTTTTACTTTTCGGGCATGACCGGAAACATTAATTTTCAAATGAGTTGTGACTTGCATTGGAACAGTATCATCTATTAAACGATAAATTCGCACTTCCAGCCTTTTCCCCTCGATTTGAATTCCTTTTCTTTTTTGCAGCCATAGGCGTCCTCTGTTGTCAAGTAGGGGAAAATCTACAGGCTTGCGGTTTATTGAAAGGCTTACAAGACCGCTTGCCTCAGGAATACGGATAATTTCCGGCATTTCATTCCACGAGAATGCGCCTTTTAGCAAGTGTTGTCCCGAAGCCATATAAACACAGGGAATGCCCCCTTTTTCAACAACCGTGACCGCTTTTCCGTCAACCTTGACATCTTGAGGCCATATTTTCCTGCTCCCCGGCAAGGAAACCCAGTCTTTTGCAAATACCAGCCACTGCTGTGTGAACCGGCCTCCATTGGCATCAAGGTCTAAATTAAGGCGTGACGGCCAAATGCACTTATACTCTTCTCCGTTATTATAAGAAACAGGACAAAATCGATCCTCCTGTCCATGAAGAACCCAGGCTTTCCATGGCTCAAGAGATGGGGGTATGGAATCTAAATCCAAAGGTGGAGCGGCCGACGCTGCTCCTATGCTTATGATAAAAGCCATAATAAAAACCAGGATTTTTAATTTCATGTTTTGTCCCTCTTTTACTTTCCCAATACTCTCATGATCATTCCGGCCATATCATCTATATCAATCTGTTTCACTCCATTTTTCAAAGGTCTCTTATTATAACTTGATAGAAGGGATTATAATTTCATAACTTTATCTATGGCTTTTTCCAGTTCTTGCATGTTATACGGTTTACCAACTGATCCACTAAATCCGTATTTTTTAAAATCAGTCATCGCAGGATCATTATCATAACCGCTGGATACGATAGCCTTTACATCTGGACAAATCTCAATTAATCTCTTTATAACTTTCTTGCCGCCCATGCCGCCAGGTATGGTTAAATCAAGAATAACAACATCAAAAGGTTCTTTTGAATCTTCCGCTTTTTTATAAAGTTCAATCGCTTCAACTCCATCCCCGGCAAACGCTACCTCATATCCGATCCTGTTCAGCATTTTACCCGCAACATCCTTAACCATCTTCTCATCATCCATCACAAGAATCTTACCTTTAGTTTGAAACGTCTTCCCCCTCGCTTCTTTTGCTACCGGAACTTCTTTTTCAAAAGCAGGGAGATAGATAAAAAAGGTTGTTCCAACCCCTACCTCAGATTCCGACTCAAGATATCCATTATGCTTTTTTATAACTGAAAAGGCCATTGCAAGCCCTAGACCTGTTCCTTTTTGAGCTCCCATTTCTTTAGTTGAAAAATATGGATCAAATATCCTGGAAAGATTTTCTTTAGGAATGCCGATCCCTTTATCCTGGATGGATATTTTTACATATTTTCCACTCTTAAAAGGCAAATCAGAATTTTTTTTCTGTGTTCCCAAAGATATATTCTCTCCGGTTATTTTTATAGTTCCTCCTTCGGGCATAGCCTCCATAGCATTATTGATCAATCCGTTAAGAACCTGACTCATTTGTCCCTTATCGATTTCAACTTCCCAAAGATCATCAGAAATGATAAAATCGCTTTTAAAACCGGAACCGCTTAGCGTTAAGCTGACAGAATCTTTTATAAGCTCCGATATTGAGCTTAATGCTTTTACAGGCTCGCCACCTTTTGAAAAGGTGATAAATCGCTGCGTTAGGTCCCTGGCTTTTAGAGAGGCTTTTTCTGCCTCTGTTAATAGTTTAAAAGCTTTATCTTCTGGTTTAATATCCAATTGCGCAAGAGAAATATTCCCCATAATTGCAGTCAGAAGATTGTTGAAATCATGTGCAATGCCTCCTGCGAGAACCCCGAGAGATTCGAGTTTTTGAGCATTCAAAAGCTCTTTTTCCATCTTTTTTCTCTTAGTAATGTCCCTTGCAATAATTAAAACACTTGAAGGTTTTCCGTGGTTTATAATTACTGCCGAGTTCACTTCTACAGGCACATGGACACCTTCTTTTGTTATAAATGCAGCCTCATAAAGATAAGGTTCCTCGTCCCCTGCGATGCGTCTGGCAAGGCTTTCCTTCAATACTTCAATTTGATCAGGAGGGAGAAAGTCAGCTATATTCATCCCGCACAATTCCTTTTCTTTGTACCCGCTTATCGTACACCCTGCTTTATTTACGTATGTAAATTTTCCTTCAATATCAATAACAATGATGATTTCCAAGGCAGTCTCTACCAGCAGCCGGTATTTTTCCTCGCTTTCTAAGAGCGCCTCTTCCGCCTGCTTGCGCAAGGTTATATCCTGTCCCTGGGCTATGGTGGTAATAACCGTTTTGTCATCTGCGGCGTAGATGTTTGCAGAGTTCCAGAGGGCTATTTTAATATCTCCATCTTTGTGAAGAATAGGAATTTCCACAGACTCCCAGTATTCACCGCTTGAGGTGCGCTTGATCTTGTCAAGAGATTCTTTTCGGCTTGATTCCGGAAAGAGCAGGCTCAGCTTTTTGCCTATGATCTCGCCTGCTTTATGACCTGTCAGATGCTCGAAAGCATGGTTGAAACGAATTATTTTAAACTCAGGGTTCCAAACGATGATAGGGGCATTTGCATAGTCAAGCAGCTTGTTCAGGTAGTCGCGAGTCTCACGCAGCTCTTCCTCCACAAGCTTCCTTTCAGCTATTTCTTTTTTAAGCTGCTCATTTGCTATCTTTAGCTCGTCAGTATGTTCATCAACCTTTAGTTTCATTTTATCGCTGGCTTTACACGAAGGCCCCTCCCTGCTTTAAATTAAAAGCTATGTGGAAATTTGTTCTTTATTTCCAAATGTTATAACTTTTCAAACACCGAATGTATAATTTCCAAGTAAATAAAAGATATGATCGTCATAACACCCAATTAACGAGGTCTGTGATAATAAATTATATAATATTCACGGCCACTTGTCAACCTGCCTCGCTTTATCAAGTCTGCATAATCGATCTTTACGTTCTTAAGCGATTCTCACCACAGAATACGTATAACCCGCCTCCTTTAGCAAGACTTGCAAGGGTTATATTGAGTTGAGATGCCAGTTCCACCGCAAGAGATGTAGGACGGGAGATTGCAAGAACAACAGATATTTGTGCTCTTGCAGCCTTTTGTATCAGTTCATAACTCACGCGGGAAGAAAGGATTAAAACAGAAGCCTTATCCAGTTTATCATCAAGAAAAAGCTTTCCGATAGCCTTATCAACAGCATTATGACGGCCAACATCTTCGGCCAGAGACAAGAGCTCAAACTTCAGGCTGTAAATAGCTGCTGCATGTGTGGCAAGGGTTTTGCCTCGCAAAGGCTGGTGGTCTGTTAGATTCTCAAGGCGGTTTAGCGCCTGCTTAATGTTTATCTTGAAATCATCTGTTTGAGGAGAAATGATTTTAAAAAGATCGTTTATCATTTGTTTTCCGTATATACCACTACTTGTCTGCCTGACAAAACCGCGCCTTTCAATATATGGACTCACTTTATCCAGTCTTGAAGGTGTCAGCATGACCATAACTTTATTGGTATCCGAACTATTATAAAAATCGATAGAATTATAATCATCACAGGTATCTATTATGCCTTCAGTAAAACAAAAACCTGCAACATGTGGTATCTCACGACCCGGTGTGCGCATAACAGTAGAAAATGGTTTATCTTGAATGTATATCAATAATGCCTCTTCATTAATAAGGTTAAGGGGAATTGTTTTTCTGGAGATTTGATCCCAATATATTATCTGATGTTTGTGTAATCTGTCCAATAAGACCTCCTTGCCAGGCAGTGGTTGCTTTGATTTCGTGAGCGTTCCTTTTAATTCCTTAATTATGAATTTTGTGCAATTTGTGGTAAAAATTTTTAATTAGAGAAATCAGTTCCCGCAATCACTGAGCGGCCAAATGCCTTGATGAGCAGCCCTTCGGGCTTTAAAGAGCGGCCTTGGTCTTGAGGAACGTCCCTTCGGGACTTGATGAGCGTCGCGCTGTGCGGGACTTGAAGCCTCAGGCGAAGCGCTCCTCAAACGTAGTGATCTTCAAGCGAAGCGGTCATTGAACGAAGCGCTCATCAAGCGAAGCGGTCATTGAGCAAATCGCTCGGCTTCTCCGTTTTTTCCAGGTTAAGGCACCTGTTTTAAAAATTCAAGACATAATGGTCATATTTTTCTTGACAAAATTAAAAGAAAGATTGATATTCGCTAACTTTAAAGAAAAAATAATTTGGTTGATCTAAAGGAGGCTGACGTAGATGTATGCTGTAGTTAATACAGGAGGAAAACAATATAAGGTTCGGGAAGGTGAAATATTAAGGGTCGAGAAAATAGCAGGGGAAATCGGAAGCCCTGTTTCTTTTGATAAAGTGCTCATGTTTTCAGATGGTGAAACTGTTAGTATAGGCACACCCGTCCTTGATGATGTAAAGGTTAGCGGACATATTATCGAGCAGGGCAAGGCCAAAAAGATAATTGTTTTCAAATATAAAAAGCGTAAAAGGTATCGCCGTAAACAGGGACATCGTCAGCAGTTTACGGCTGTTAAAATTGATAACATTAAAAATTAATCAAAAAAACACGAGAAACGGAAAGCACCAAATCATCTTTCCGGATTATTCGCCGATCGCCTATAATCCGGTTTGAGGAGTTATAAAAATGGCACATAAAAAAGCAGGCGGAAGTTCAAAAAATGGCCGGGACAGCAATGCACAAAGACGTGGTGTAAAACTATATGGCGGACAAAAAGTAAAAGCAGGTAATATATTAGTCCGCCAGCTTGGAACAAAAATACACCCCGGAGAAAACGTGGGAATGGGGAAAGATTATACCCTGTTTGCTAAGGCTGATGGTACTGTAGCTTATGAACGACTTGGTCGTTCCCGCAAAAAAGCAAGCGTTTATGCTGAGAGCCCTCTCTAAAATAACTTCGGATTTTGATAAGCCGATCCATCCCGCATGGCTACGCCTGCCCGCCGTTCCTCTGGCGGGTTACTCGTCGGTTAAATAACCTGCTATTCGCCCTCCTCGCGTCTTGCCAAGCAGACGCCTCGACATCTAAAAATTTAACTTTATTTTCGAGAGAACCCTAAGTGAAATTTGTTGATGAAGCGATTATTACAGTTGTATCAGGAGATGGTGGGAGCGGTTGTGTAAGTTTCAGGCGTGAAAAGTTTATTCCGCGGGGAGGGCCTGACGGTGGAGACGGAGGCAAAGGCGGCGATGTTGTTTTAACGGCAACATTACGAAAACGAACCCTGCAGGACTTTCGATTCAAAAAACTTTTTAAAGCCAAAAACGGTACCAGTGGCCGGGGCAAGCAAAAGACCGGCAAAAACAGCGATGACCTTATTATAGAAATTCCTCCCGGAACACTGGCCAGTTATGCCGAAACAGATCAAATTTTAAAGGACTTTACCAAGCCCGGCGACACCTATATCATAGCAAAAGGCGGCAGGGGCGGCCAGGGCAACCTTCGGTTTAAAACATCAACCCACCGGTCACCCCGGTTTGCTCAACCCGGTGAACCCGGGCAGACCTTGAAGCTTAAGCTGGACCTCAAACTACTTGCCGATGTAGGTATCATCGGTCTTCCCAATGCCGGTAAATCCACACTTATCAGTTCCATCTCTTCAGCAAACCCAAAAATAGGAAATTACCCTTTCACAACTCTTACACCCAACCTCGGTGTAGTTCAGACGGGCTGGGGAGAACCTTTTGTTGTAGCGGATATACCGGGGTTGATTGAAGGCGCCCATAAAGGCGCCGGTCTTGGCATCAAATTTCTGCGGCATATTGAGCGCACCCGTATCCTGGTTCATCTCATCGATGTGTTGTCCATTGATCCGGATGATCCCCTTGAGGGTTATAATACAATTAACAGGGAACTCGCTATGTACAGCAAAGATCTTTCCAAGAAACCTCAGATTGTTGTTTTAAACAAACTGGATTTGCCGGGTGCTGATGAGGCTGCCGGCATATTTAAATCTGCTGCAAATGAAAAAAGAATACTCCAGATTTCTGCAATCAACGGGACCGGTATTGACGGGTTAAAAACACAAATAGTTAAATTGCTGGATGACTATTCAGGGGTTCAATGTTCAGCGGTTCACGGTTCAAGGTTGAAGAAAGATGAAGATTGAACGATTTGAAGACATTGAGGCTTGGCAATTAGCGCGCGAGTTGACACAAAAAGTTTACAGACTCACGAAGAAGCCGGGATTTTCGAAGGACTACGGGCTAAAGAAACAGATACAAGATGCTACTGGATCATCAATGCATAATATTGCTGAAGGTTTCGATTCTGAGACGAATCCCGAGTTCATCCGTTTCTTACGCTATGCCAAGCGATCTTGCACTGAAGTTCAGAGCGAACTTTACGTAGCCTTGGACGAAGCGTACATATCTTCCGACGAATTTAAAGATACATATGAGCTGGCCAGAAGAACCCGTGCTGCTGTTCGTGGATTCATCAACTATCTTGATAAATATGAAAAACACAAAGCGACCAACCGTTGAACCTTGAACCGTTGAACCGTGAACCCTGAACCGTGAACTCTGAACTATGAATAATTATAGAAAACCATTCTTTGATCACACGAAAAGAGTTGTCATAAAGGTAGGAAGCAATGTTCTTACACAGGACCACGGCCTCAATCTAAAGGCAATCAGATCAATTTCCAGGCAAATTTGCCGGCTCATAGATAAAGGTCTTCAGGTTATTCTGGTTTCTTCAGGAGCAATGGCTTCAGGGGTAAAAAAAGTCGGCCTTTCAAAAAGACCTGACGAAATTCCAAGTCGTCAGGCAGCTGCAGCCGTTGGTCAGGCCGGTCTTATTATGGAATACGAAAAGGCGTTTGCGCGGTATGAAAAAAAAGTTGCCCAAATCCTTTTAACCAGCGATGATCTTTCCAACAGAAAAAGATATTTAAATGCAAGGAACACTCTTTATACGCTTTTATCATGGGAGGTTGTTCCCATTATAAATGAAAACGATACTGTTATGGTGGAAGAAATCAAATTTGGGGATAACGACAATCTTGCAGCCATGATAACACTTCTCATGGATGCGGATATTCTTATCAATCTTACTGATATTGATGGTCTTTACACAAAAGATCCCAGAACATACCCTGATGCCAGGCTTATTCCGGTTGTATCTACCATCAAAAAAAGCATTGAAAAATATGCGAGCGATATACCCGGTGCTCTCGGAAGAGGCGGTATGTTAAGCAAAGTAAAGGCGGCAAGAAAACTTAATTCCGCCGGTGTTCCCATGGTAATCGCCAAGGGTGATAAACCTGACATTTTGATAAAGCTGTTTTCCGGTAAGGACCACGGAACCTTTTTTGTCCCGAAGAAAGAAAAACTGGCAAGCCGCAAATGCTGGATAGCTTTTAACCTGAAACCCAAAGGAGCTGTTATCATTGATGCAGGCGCGCAGACAGCAATTCTAAAAAGGGGCAAAAGTCTTCTTCCAAGCGGTATTGTTGATGTGGAAAACGAATTTGATGTCGGCGCACCTGTGGAATTTAAAAGCATTGATAATGAAAAGCTTGGAATCGGTCTTGTAAACTACAGTGCTTCAGATGTACGTAAAATTATGGGGAAAAAGTCGGGACAAATTGAAAAGCTTCTGGGGCAGAAAACTTACGATGAAGTCATGCACAGGGACAATCTAGCCATAACGTGTGAGGACTCAGAATAAATATAAACTCAAGGTGAAAGATGACTATAGAATCTACAATAAAAGAAATGGCGAGAGCAGCAAGAATCGCTTCCAGAAAAATGGCCGGATGTTCTTCCGTTAAAAAAAATGAGGTTTTGCTGAAAATAGCCGACAAAATAGAAAAAGAATCATCCTATATTAAAGAAGAAAATAAAAAGGATCTTGCCTTTGCAAGAGAGAAGAAGCTTTCCGGCGCAATGATAGAACGTCTTACCATAAATGATTCTACGATAAAATCGATGGCTGACGGGTTAAGGGAAGTCGCTCACCTTAACGATCCTGTAGGGTCCTTAAGCGAAACACTACAAAGGCCAAACGGTCTTAGTGTTTCAAAGATGCGCATACCTTTGGGGGTCATCGGCATCATCTATGAATCAAGACCGAATGTAACCATTGATGCTGCCGGTCTTTGCCTTAAAGCCGGAAATGCTGTAATACTTCGCGGCGGATCAGAAGCCCTTAATTCAAACAAGGCTCTTGCTGCCCTGATTAGCCGGGCGCTTGATGAAACAGGTCTTCCGAAAAAAGCGGTTCAGATCGTGCCAGTCAGGGACAGGGCGGCAGTAAATTTTCTCTTAAGCGAGGAGGAATTTATCGATCTCATTATCCCACGGGGCGGTGAAGGGTTAATTCGATTTGTTGTTGAAAATTCAAAGATTCCTGTACTAAAACACTATAAAGGCGTGTGCCATGTGTATGTGGATGAAGGGGCTGATCTTAAAATGGCAGAAGATATCTGCTTTAATGCAAAGGTTCAGCGGCCTGGTGTATGCAATGCCATGGAAACAATGCTGGTTCATAAGTCTGCAGCACAGAATTTTTTGCCTTATATGGCAAAGCGGTTTTTAAAAGCAGGTGTTGAAATCAGGGGATGCCTTGAAACCTGCCGTATATTACCAGAGATCGTAGAGGCAGTCCAGGATGACTGGCCTGCGGAATACCTGGATCTTATCATCGCAGTGAAGGTTGTTGAAGATATGGATCAGGCTGTATCTCATATATCAAAACACGGTTCCAGTCATACGGAAGCGATTATAACATCGGACTATAAAAGGGCCAGACGCTTTGTTCAAGAAGTCGATTCTTCGGTTGTTCTTGTAAATGCTTCAACCCGTTTTAATGATGGCGGACAGCTTGGCTTAGGCGCTGAGATCGGCATCAGCACATCCAAGTTGCACGCCTTTGGGCCGATGGGTGTTGATGAGCTTACTACAACCAAGTTTGTAGTTTTCGGAAATGGACAGATAAGAGAGTAAAAAAGAATTAAAATGCGTATAGGACTTTTAGGCGGTACATTTAACCCGATTCATCTTGGTCACCTCCGTGCCGCTGTGGAAGTGAAAGAAGGTTTTTCCCTGAATGAGATTTATTTAATTCCTTGCGCTATCCCGCCGCATAGGAAATCAGGGCATGTTGCCGGCGCAACGGACAGGTTTGAGATGACCCGCCTTGCAACTTCAAACACGCCGGACTTTTCTGCTTCTGATGTTGAATTAAAACGCTCAGGCCCTTCATATACCATCGACACGATTCTTCATTTTAAGTCGGTTCTGCCGAAAGACACCGAACTTTATTTTATTCTCGGGCTTGACGCTTTCCTTGAGATTGACACATGGAAATCGTATATGGATCTTTTTCTCCTTATCCCTTTTATTATCTTAACGAGGCCGTATGCAGGGCAAATCGATCCTGACTTGAGACAACAAAAGATTGAGGGTTTCATTAAATCCAGGATATCAGCCGGCTATAAATATAACTCTTCCCAATCCTGTTTTATTCATTTGGAAATGGAGCCCATTTTCTTTTTTAATGTAACTCCTCTTGAAATTTCATCATCGGCAATACGCAGCCTGATTAAAAAGAAACGTTCAATCCAGTTTCTTGTGCCGGATGAAGTAAATGACTTTATAGCAGCAAAAGGGCTTTATCTATGAAACGTGATCATGATCTGTCGCTTGACCTCTATGTTAAAGCAGCTTTGGGAAGAAAGGCTTTAGGACTTGTAGTGCTCGATGTCCGTGAATTAACTTCTGTGGCAGAGACGTTTATCATCTGCAGCGGGCGCTCAAATCGCCAGGTTTCAGCAATTGCCCAGTTTATTCAAACAGAGCTTAAAAAGTCGGGCATAAAGCCGCTCAGTGTGGAAGGTAAAAATGAAGGACATTGGGTTTTGCTCGATTATGGTCATGTAATTATACATATTTTTTATGAGCCGGTGCGAAATTTTTATGATCTCGAAGGACTCTGGGTGGATGCAAAAAGGATAAAGACCGAAAGCCTTATTGAATTTGAAACTCTCTTAGCAAAACGCGCGGAAAGCACGGAAGGTATAAATGATAAGAAAAGCGAATAGTGATGTTTTTGCTCGCTCGGTGAGTATTTTGGAAAAGGAGATCGCTGTTGCATAACAAAAAACCATGTATGTTAATCATCCTCGACGGATGGGGAATAAGTCCCCTTCATGAAGGAAATGCTGTTTACCTTGCTAAAACACCTTGCCTGGACAGGCTCAACGAAGAATATCCCAATACCAGCCTTTTATGTTTCGGCAAAGCTGTGGGTCTACCCGACGGTATTATGGGAAATTCCGAGGTTGGCCATCTTAATATCGGTGCAGGCAGGATAGTTTACCAGGATCTTCTGAGGATCGACATGGCAATCCGTGACGGACAGTTTAATGATAATGAAAATCTAAACCAACTAATAACAAAAGTAAAGGCTAACGATTCGACACTTCACCTCATGGGGCTTGTTTCAGACGGTGGTGTTCACAGCCAGCTAAAGCATCTATTTGCTCTTTTAAATATGGCGAAAGATAAAGGATTAAACAAAGTTTACCTCCATACTATACTCGATGGCCGTGATACTCCTCCTGACAGCGGCGCTGGATATATTAAGCAGCTGCAAGAATATATAGCAGGCAACAGTTTTGGAAATATTGCAACTATATGCGGGCGTTTTTACGCAATGGATAGGGATAACAGGTGGAATAGGATAGAAAAAGCGTATCGTCTCTATACAAACGGTGAAGGAACGCATGAAAAAGACCCTGTTGAAGCAGTAAAAAATGCCTACCAGCGGGATGAAACCGATGAATTTGTCCGTCCCATTGTCATAACGGATGAAAATGAAAAACCGTTGGGATTGCTACAAGATGGAGACGGCGTTATTTTTTTTAATTTTCGCGCAGATCGTGCCAGGGAGATAACACGCACCTTAACCGATCCGGCCTTTGAATCTTTTAAAAGAAAACTTTTCCCAAAGCTCTGCGGGTTTGTCTGCATGACCCTTTATGATGAAAAATTTACACTTCCCCTTGCATTCCCGCCGGTTCACCTTGATGAAATCCTTGGCGAGGTAATAAGCAAACAGGGGTTAAACCAGCTCAGAATAGCGGAAACAGAAAAATATGCCCATGTCACCTATTTTTTTAACGGGGGTGAAGAAAAAGCATTTCCCCTGGAAGATCGATGTTTAATCCCTTCTCCCCGTGAAGTCTCCACCTATGACCTGAAACCGGAGATGAGTGCAAACCTGGTCACAGATGAAGTCCTTACCAGGCTTTACTCAAAAAAATATAACATGATTGTACTAAACTTTGCCAACATGGACATGGTAGGTCATACCGGCGTTCTTGATGCGGCAATCCAGGCGGCTGAAGCCGTCGATGAATGTGTCGGCCGAATAATTACTGAAGTTAAAAGGCAAGAAGGAGTTGCTATTGTTACAGCCGATCATGGAAATGCTGAGCAAATGATAGCAGATAACGGACACCCTCATACAGCCCACTCCCTTAATCCGGTCCCCTTTATTCTCGTGGATGATAATCGCCGGGATGTTCATTTAAAAACAGGCAGCCTTGGGGATATTGCCCCTACCATCCTTCAAATCATGGGTATTGATAAGCCGGATAAGATGACCGGGAACTCCCTTCTTGACACTTAATGCTCAATTTCGTAAATTTGCGGATATCGACAGACACTACACACGTTAAACCGGTTAATTTATCAGTAACCGTTCAGGGGTTCACGGTTCAAAGGTTCATGGTTTACCGAAAACCAGAACCGTTGATTGGTAAATTCTGACTATAGAGGGTATAAGAATAGATCGATTTTGCCGATATTGGCGGCAAGGCAACCTTGAACGGTGAACCCTGAACCTGTTAACGTATACCTTGTATACAAGGAGGCTATGATGTCAAAAGAAGAAGAAAATCAACCCGTTGACAGGCGCTCCGGGAAAGAAAGGCGACGGAAATTTAATTTTAGTCGTTTTATATACAAGGGAATAGACCGAAGCCTTGAGAGAAGAGGATTTAAAAAACGAAGGTCAAAGTCTAAAAAAAAGCAAGAAGATGTGGATAAAGGTGAAGGAAAAGAGACTGATTTAGACGGTTTCATAAAAAGTTCAAATTCCCCCGCTAAAAAGCAGCGGGACAAGAAGGGCGTGTCCCGCTAAAGCGGGATAATCATGAGGCTTACTTATCGTACGTTGAATGATTACGAAATGCAGCACAACGCAGCCCCGCCAGGCGGGATTTACGAGACCGTCAGCTAATGGAGGCAAGTTTTGCCGGCTACAGATAAATCTTCAGACATAATTGTCGATTTCGCCACCGGAAGAAAGATTCCGGATGTAGGGGCTGAGGCAAACCGGCAAGAGGTAGAACGGTTCCTTGTGGAGAATAAGGGATTTGCAAAAGAGGACATCGAAGTCGATGTACCGATTGAGATGTACATTGTAGAAAAAGTTTACCGGTCATATGTCGATCTGGTGGTTAGCGTAGACGGCACCCGATATATGGCTGTTAAATGTGCTGCAGGGTCTTTAGGGTCGAGAGAGCGGGAAATTATCGCTGCTTCCAGGCTCCTTGAAAAATACCAGCTCCCCTTTTCTATTGTTTCGGATGGCAAAACCGCTATCGTCCTGGATACAGTTTCCGGAAAAAAGCTGGAGGAGGGGCTTAATGCTATTCCTTCAAAGGATAAGTTGAAAAAGAATTTAGCTGCCATGCAGCTTGAACCTTTATCTGAAAAACGCCTTGAAAAGGAGAAGCTGATCTTTCGAAGCTATGACAGTATGAATGTTAATGTAAAACGCAATATGTAAAAAGCGCTCACTCACCTGCCACTTCTTTCCCACAGTGCTTGCAAATCTTGGCTTTCTTTTTTATTATTTCCGCACAAAAAGGGCATTCCCTAGTATAATGCCTTTCATGAATTTTTGTAACCGATTTATCTATTTCTTTTTGAATAAGTTCATTACCGACTTTGAGATTTCTGAGAGCATCGACGGCTTCCAGTTCTCCGATATCTCCCATCATTTCCGCCGCCTTTAGCCTGACCTTAGCCGGCTCTGTCGGGTCAAGAAGTAATCTTAAAACAGCAGGGGAATCTTTTGACACATAGCAATCCGCAAGAATTGAAAATCCTTTCTTTATAGCCTCTTTTAAAGCTTCTTCGGCAGCTACAACCTGTTCGTCGATAATCTGTCCTGTGGCACCCATAGAACTGAAAACAGGCATCAGCTCAAATGTATCTGTGCCAGGATAATTCATACAGCGATATGAGGCGGTTTGAGCAAAATTTTCCATCAGATCATCCCATCCCTGTTTATACAGGGGGCATTCATCATTAAAACATATAAACAGATAGGGAGTGCCCCATCCCAACCCATCGCTGAAAGTAACAGGAGGAACCTCCCATATGCTCATCTCTTTTTTACAGTGCGGGCACAGAGGTTTTTTCATAGACATTACTTTTTCAAAAACCTGCTCTTTTGTCTCAATTGCCATCTTTATCTCCAAAGTTTTGATAAATGATCAGTTTATAACTGTCGATAAACTTAAGCTCCTTTTTTAACTTGTCAACAATTCGGATGTTTATTTCGCATTAACTGGAATATCTGTATCATAGAGGAACACCTTTTTTATCCCATCCGCGAAGATTATAATAATCCTGAATCATCATTTTAAGTTCTTCTTCTGTAATACCATGGCCTGTCTTTAATCTGTTTTTATGTAAACGTTTCGGAAGTCTGTCATGTTCCGGTTTCAACCCTTCCCGTATATTAAAACGACGAACCAGTGTTGATATTCGAGCAGCCCTTTTTTGAAGGGTTTCTCTATTCTCTTTTAATCCTGTGGCTATTTGAATAATCTGTCCCAGACGTTCCCAGGGATACAAGTCTCTGAAAAACCGGCACAGGATAAGGGTATCAAAAATGGTCAGGCGGTCTTCAAGATCAATGAACATTCCGGCTTTCCCCTTGATTTCTGCCGGATCTATCAGCCCTGCTAATTCCGGATTATGAAATGTTGCCCTTAAATGGCATGCACCCCTGTCGGATGTTGCAAACGCAAGTCCGCTTCCCTTAAGCACCCTTGGATCATAACCAGGCGGTTCAAGCCCTTTTACATGGACAGCCATATCCTCAAGACCCCATTCTTTTGCTGCATATCGTATCCCTTGGGCAAGGGTTTTACCGATACCGGTACCTGTTGCTATTTTATTAAGCAGATCTGCGATAGCATCAACATCCCCATACTTTATTTCGTAGTCGATTTTCTTTTGTTCTGCAGCCTCAATGGTAAAGGCACACAGGTTACCTGCAGATATTGTATCTATGCCAAGTCTGTCACAGATATCATTTAAGTAGGCAATCTCTTCAATGCTGTCGATAAGGCAAAGGCCTCCAAAGGCGAAAATGGTCTCGTATTCCGGGCCTTCAATAACAAGCCCGGCATGACGGCCATTTTTAACCGTTGTCATTCTGCCGCATGCAAGAAAACACTTTGCGCAGGCTTTTGGCACCACACTGCATTTTTCGTGAAGCGCCTTTGCACTGATTTTTTCCCAGTTCTCAAAAACACCTTCATTCCAGTATCGGGTGGGGAATGCCCCGGCTTTGTTCGTAACAGCCACCATATTCGGCGTTCCCCATGTTTTAAAGCCTATAGCTGCAGGATGATCCTTTGATGTTGATACAATCTCCTTTGAAAACTTTTTCAGGCCTTCTTTATCCGATACCAAACGTGTTTTATCGCCTTTGAAAAAAGCAGCCTTAAGATTTTTCGATCCCATGACCGTTCCTGCACCGGTCCTTCCGGCACAGCGCCAGTGGTCGTTTCCGATAACCGCAAACCTGACGAGATTTTCTCCCGCAGGACCGATTACTACAGTTCCGGATTTTTTTACCAAAGGACCTGAGCTTTTAAATCTTTTATTAACAGCATCTTCCGCAGCAAATGTATCCATTCCCCATATGTTACCTGCTTCGTGGAAGCCGGCACCTTCCGGGTGGATTTCAAGAACTGATGGAGAAGAACTTTTCCCGTAAATGACAATTGCATCAAAACCTGTGGAACCGATGGCTTCGGGCACCCTCCCGCCTGAGTACGATTCAGAATAAAAACCGGTCTGAGGCGATTTAGTGAAAACTCCATAACGACACGATCCCCAAATAGCACTTCCGGTAACAGGGCCTGTAGCAAATATAAGGCAATTTGCAGGGTCTAAGGGATCAACACCTGGAGGATTCAGCTCATACAGGAGGTAAGAGGCCAGCCCCTTTCCCCCCAGGTATCTTGAATATATTTCATTATCAATTTCAACTATGCTGTATTTTTTTTTCGTTAGATCAATCTTTAAAATCCTGCCGTAAAAACCATGCATCTTTTATCCCCCCAAATCAGCATTTGCCGAACAATTATATTTTCTGATTCCGTTGCACTGCAAAAGGCCCCCAGGATTGGCTCGTGGGCATCACCTCAAGGCTGTTAATATTGACATGAGATGGAAGATTCGCCACCCAAAAAATAATTTCTGCAATGTCATCCGGGGTTAATGGCTTCATTCCTTCATAGACATGTGCGGCTTCATCCGTATCTCCCTTAAAGCGGACGACGGAAAACTCGCTTTCCGCCATTCCGGGTTCAATGTTAGTCACCCTGATCCCGGTTCCAAGAAGATCAGCACGCAAGTTGTTGGAAAACTGTTTTACAAAAGCCTTTGTTGCACCATAAACATTTCCTCCCGGATAGGGCCAATTACCGGCAACAGAACCAAGATTGATAATATGCCCCTGCTTACGGGTCGACATTCCCGGCAGCAGGCTGCGTGTGCAATACATAAGCCCCTTGATATTGGTATCAACCATGGTTTCCCAGTCATCAAGATCGGCCTCATGGGCAGGCTCCAGACCAAGGGCAAGGCCTGCGTTGTTAATCAGAACATCAACCTTTTTATATGTATCCGGTAGGTTTTCAACCGCAACCCGTACTGATTCACGATTACGTACATCAAGCGTAATGACGTGGACAGATTCATCCTTGCCCAGCTCTTTTTGTAACCTCTCTAGTCTTCCACTGCGCCGTGCCGCCAGGATAACTCTCCAGCTTTCATTAGCGAAAAGGATTGCACAAGCTTTACCAAAACCGGATGTAGCACCGGTAATAAATGCAGTTTTACTCATCATACCCCCTATCATCGAGACCTTTGCAAAACGTCAATTTTCACCACAGAGATCACAGAGAACACAGAGAATGTCTTGTTTTATTAATTAGTTATCTCTGTGAGCTCCGTGTTCTCTGCGGTAAAGTTTGCTTTTTACGACGCCATCAAATATGGGAAGACAAAACCGATTCCAGCTCGTCCAAACATCCTGAATAGAAATGGTCCGCGCCATTTATGATTTCCAGATGTGCATTTCGATTCCATGCAGGGTACATGGTTTTGATATGGCCAGCAGGTGCAATATCATCAATACTGCCGGTTACCACAAGCTTAAGGCAGGGAATTGAATTTACAGGACTAAAATCGACAAACCCGACAGGAGGCGACACCATTACCATATTTTCAACAAAATTGCTCTTACTGATTGCAAGTGCATTGACCCAGGCACCGAAGGAGTATCCCGCCAGGTCTATCTTTTTTATTCCCATTTGTTTTAAGGTTGAAAGTGCAGCACGTACATCTTCCTGTTCACCGGTGCCGTTATTATAACTTCCCTTACTCTTCCCAACTCCCCTGAAATTGAACCGTATAGTCGTATATCCTTTTTCCGAGTAGGCCCGTGCAATCAGATCAACGATAAAATTATTCATATCCCCGCCATAAAGGGGATGCGGGTGTGTTATGACAACCCCATTATCTTCGGATTGTTTATCAAGGAGGCCTTCTATTTTATAATCTTCAGATAAGAAGATAACTTTCTCTTCCATTATTCAATAACAAAATGCACTCGTCTGTTTTTTCTTCTGGATTCTTCGCTGTGCCCCTTATATAAGGGACATTCTTTCCCATAACTCACAACTGTAAGCCTTGACGGCGAAATCCCAAGCTTTATCAAAAAGCTTTTTACTTCTCCCCCGCGCCTTGCGCCAAAGGCAAGGTTAAGCTCTGCATTACCCGGCTCATCTGTATATCCTTGAATGATTACCGAAACTTCAGGATTTTTTTGAAGCCACCTGGCTTTTTTCTTTAATACTTCCTGTGCTTCTGAAGAGAGAGAATAACGTCCTTTGCTAAAATAGACATCTTCACTTACAAACAAGTTCATGGCAGCCGCCAGCTCACGCTCTGCTTCTGCCGATGCTTCACTCAGACGTTCTTCCTCAAGAACCCGCTGCCGTTCAAGTTCTTCCTGTCTTTTTTCTTCGGCAAGCCTTGATTCTTCCTCCTCTTTCTGTCTTGCAGCCTCATCCTCAGATACCTGACTTGAAGCCTGACTTAAAGAAGGATCAGGCTCAATTGTCTTGCCGGCACATGAGACAATATGGACAGGACCTGATATAACAAATAAGAGGGCCAAACCTATCCACAACTTATTTTTCATTCTCTCCTCCTTTTTTGCCGGAGTTTTCTTTTTCAGAAAATTGATTTTTTTCTCCATAGATATGCAATTTTTCATGTTTCCATATCCCAAGGATATTGAAAGTCTCGAGATCTGCAAAATATACCTTACTTAATCCGTGTTTCTTTGCAATATCCCCTATGGCATTGGAGTTAAATTCAGTATAAAGCCCATAACCTGTAACAGGTTCTTCTATACGGATGATCATTCCATTTGAATGAATATCTGTTAAAGGAGTTTTGTTAAGATCTGTTGTGTACGGGACTCTGATGTGTGTAAAGACCATACCTGTTAAAAGGCTGCATCCGCCAAGTAAAGGGAGGAATAAAAGAAAAGAGGCAACAATCATTTTTACTTTAATATTCATTTGTAATCCCCTTGCCTGATTAATCACCATAAACCACAACACGCCAGCGGGTATACATACCGAAAAAGATCTGTTTTGTTTCCTGATCTGCATGTCTAAGCACCTTGATATTGCCATTTTTCGCTGCAGCCGCATAACTGGCATCTCCCCATGCCACGAGCCAAAAAAGGCTGTAAGCATCGGCAATGCCCTTCTTTGAGCCCAGTTCGGTCTTGTCAAGATCTACGTCATACGGACTTTTAGTATGAATGTAGACACATCCGGTAAAGATTAAAATTAAAGAGAGCATAACCATTAGTTTAATTCCTGGCTTCATAATGGCTCCTTTTAAATGCTGTAAAAGTAAAAAATTATTTTCTTATCTGTTTCTTATGGAATTAATATCAAAAAGAAAGATAGATATCAATAAAATACACTTATTCCGGGTTTCGCCCGTCTTCGTCGGAACAAGCCGCAAATCAGACTGTTCATTTCAACCGTAAAGATACAAACAGGCATGACAAATTTCAAACCAGTGGCAAAATCTGCCTGAACATATTTCACCGGCTTTCCACCGGACTGATAATAAGTTGCTGACCGGGATAAATAGCCGCTTCCGGTTTAAGCTTGTTCAAACTGCGCAACTCATCCACTGTCAGACCATAACGACGACTTATCTGATATAATGTTTCACCAGCATGAACCTGGTGGTATATGGTATCTGTCTTTTTCTTTGAAATTTCTCTTTGTTCAGGCACTATAGTTTTAACGGGTTTAACTTTAGCTCCCTTTTTCTGAAAATTTTCCAGTTCTTTACCAATGAGGTCCATCCTCAACGACATCGATGTTTCAAACCTGTCAAACCGGTCAATGAACATCTGAAGTTTTTTGCCCTCTGTTTCAAGGAGTATTAGCTTTTCATCAATTCCTTGAATTTTGCCCATTCTTTCTTCCACCTGTCTGAGTCTTTTTTCAAGGACTGCGACCTGCTTTTTATCCACAACATTTTTAGTCTTTGCAAGAAAAACAACAAATAGAATAATAAGGACTAAAAAGCCAATACCCATTAAAGCAAAGGGTATCGAGCTTTTTTCAAACGACTTTTTTTTATCCCATATGTGATGGTGTTCTTCGTCTGAGAAATCTTCTCCTGCATCCTCTTTTGTGCTATTATTAAAATATTCACCGGGCATGGTTTAATCTCCTTTAGATCCAATTAAATTTTGTATTAATTTAGCCTTTTGCAAAGCAGGCCCAAAAGAGCGCACAGAATATCAAATTTTTATATATTAAGCCAGTGTATATTGTGTGTCAAGAAAAAAGCCATACAACATATAGTAGTATGGTGAACACTCTATATGGCAATTCAGGCAAACTCTATAAAAAATTAAGGCTGGTCCTTTGAAGAAAAATAGGGCGGAAATATGTTCGTTGCTAGGAATATACCCGGTCGGCTTCCATCTGCTTTTTGTAATACCTGTAATACCTAAAGACCTTTTTGATATAATACTTTGTAGCGCGGAAAGGCGGAACTCCTTGATGTTCCCTGACTTTTCGGCTACCGGCATTATAGGCTGCAAGTGCCAGCTTAACATCGCCGTTAAACTGATTTAAAAGCTTCCTGTAATACCTTACACCGGCTTTGATATTATGCTCCGGGTCGAAGCTGTCTATTACGCCAAGTGATTTGGCAGTCATAGGCATAAGCTGCATAAGACCCCTGGCGCCTTTTTTAGAAATTGCCCTGGGATTATAGCTGGATTCAGCCATAATGATCGCCATCACCATGGCAGGTTCAACCTCATAACGATTTGCTGCCTCAATAACGATAGGATGAAACAGACGCTCAGCTGCATTCCAGGATATAAGCGGTATGATTTTGTCCGGCTCTGCCGGTTTGGATTTTTCCTGTAAGGATGCAGAAGCCTGAGCTTGACTGATCATTGTTTTTTCAGCCAATGTCGGGGTGGCCTGGGGTTCCTCATATATGGGCGGGATCACCATACCCATAATAATTGCAACGACGGTCAGCCATAAGGCCAGATTCATCGAAGGAGGATTTATGGGTGAATCTTCTTTCATGGCAAAGCTTTTTTTAAATTTGAAACTGCCCCTATATTATATTTTTTATAATTCTGCATGTCAATAAAAACCGGTTTTTTTCCGGTTTTCACATGGTACAATGGTATCAGATAGGGGCTTTTACACAGATGCTCAAATGCTTTGAATTGACTTATATCTTCTTGATTTACTTATTAATTTATTAATCCAAGTGGATCTGCCTTACCGAGAGAATGTTCGGCAGGGACAAAATTTCCTTGACAACCTTTTCATCTGCAGGCGTGTCGATATTTACCATGCACAAAGCCCGGTCGTCACGTCTTCCAAGCTGAAACCGTCCGATATTTATTTTATTTTTTCCAAGGGTTGAACCAACATTGCCGATGACTCCCGGCTTGTCTATATTTTGAATAACGATCATTGAGCCCTCAAGAATTGCGTCCAGATAAACATTTCCTATCCGGACGATTCTCGGATATTTTTTCCCGAAGATTGTTCCCCAGATCTCGTCAATCCCCTCTTCATGGCCCTCCAGTCTTACCTTGATCAGGTTTGTAAAATCACCCTTTTCCCGGCTGACAGTTTCCTTAACATTTATTCCTTTTCCGCTGGCAATGGCTGGTGCGCTTACGTAATTCACCGGGTTATCAGTATAGGAACCGAGGAGTCCTTTCAAAACCGCATGTGTGAGCGGCCTGGTGTCGAACCTGGTCACATCACCACTGTATGTAATTGTTATATCATGTATTTTTCGTACAAGCTGCCCCATTAATGAACCCATTTTTTCAGAAAGATCGAGATGGGGGCGGATCTGATCCATGACTTCCTTCGATAGGGAAGGGAAGTTGACTGCATTCGTTATAATGTTATCTATAAGATATCCTGCAATCTGCCTTGCAATCATGTCCGCAACCTTGGCCTGAGCCTCACCGGTACTTGCACCAAGATGAGGAGTAAAAATTACATTTGGATGCTTCAGGATTGAAACAGACGGGTCCGGAGGCTCGATTGGGAAAACATCGAGAGCAGCCCCTGCAACATGACCACTTGTCAGCCCATCATATAAATCATCAAGGTTTACTATTTCTCCACGGGAACAATTTATCAACCTCACCCCCTGCTTCATTTTTTTGATGGCAGCTTTGTTGATCATGTTTGCAGTCTCTTTCAACCTCGGTACATGCAATGTAATAAAGTCCGAGCGGGCAAGAAGGTCTTCTATAGGCACAAGTTCAACCTCAAGTTCGGCTGCGGCATCCCTGCTTACATAGGGATCAGAAGCGATAACTTTCATTTTAAGGCCATTTGCCCTTTCCGCTACTACCCTGCCTATATGACCAAGACCGATTATTCCCAGTGTCTTGCCTGTAATTTCAACACCGGACAGCTTCTTTTTCTCCCATTTACCCTCACGAAGTGATGCTGTCCCCTGTGGAATATTCCGAGCCAGGGCCAACATGAGAGATATCGCATGTTCCGCTGTAGTAACCGTATTTCCCCCCGGTGCGTTCATGACAACAACACCCTGCTTTGTGGCCGCCTGAATATCGATATTATCGACACCTATTCCGGCGCGACCTATAACCTTTAGCTTTTTAGCTTTTTTTAAAACCTGATCAGTAACTTTTGTCGTACTTCTTATTGCAAGACCGTGGAAATCTCCTATTATTTCAGATAGTACGTCAGGGTTGCTCGTTTTCTTGTCATTGTCAACAACGACTTTGATTTTCCCCGTCCCTTCTAAAATTTCCTTTGCAACCGGGGACATGTTGTCTCTGATCATTACTTTGTACATAATTTCCTCTCCTTTGAATAACCCGAAATGCGTAACCCATAACCCGCAACGATTGTTTACGATACAAAAAGAAGCTATTGATTACTCTGTGCTTCATGCCAGAAAGGAGACATCTCCCGCAGCCGCTCTATGACCGGAGGAATTTTTTCAACTATAAAATCAATTTCTTCCTGGGTATTATAAACGCTGAGGCTGAAACGGATAGAGCCGTGTGCTGCGGTAAAAGGGACTCCCATTGCTCGCAGTACATGTGAAGGTTCAAGTGAGCCTGATGTACAGGCACTGCCGGAAGATGCACATATGCCGAATTCATCCATCAGCAGTAAAATAGCTTCACCCTCTACATACTCAAAAGCAATACTGGTTGTGTTAGGAAGGCGATTTTCTTTGTCTCCGTTTACAAAAGCATTGGTAACACGTTGTAATATTCCATTTTCAAGCCTGTCTCTTAACCTGGCAACTCGTACGATTTCCGTCTTAAGATGGTCTGCCGCCAGTTCACCTGCCTTCCCTATTCCTATAATAGAAGCAACGTTTTCCGTACCTCCCCTTCGACCCCTTTCCTGATGGCCGCCTATAAGAAAAGGAGAAAATTTTGTGCCCTTGTGTACATAAAGTACGCCAATTCCTTTAGGCGCATGAATTTTGTGGCCTGATAATGAAAGCATGTCAACGCCGGTTTTCATGACATCAACGGGGATCTTACCCGCAGCCTGGACAGCATCGGTATGAAATACAATTCCCCTTTCTCTGACAGCCATAGATATTTCCTGAATCGGAAAAATGATGCCGGACTCATTATTAGCCCACATGATACTTACGATTGCAGTATTATCGGTCAGGTTATCATACAGGTAATCAAGGTCAAGATTCCCTTTTCTATCTACAGGAACAAAAGTGACGCGATAACCGTTTTTGGAAAAAAATTCACCCAGGTTTTTAACCGCAGGATGTTCCACCCGTGTCGTTATAATATGTTTTTTTTCAGGATTTGACTGAACAGCCGCGTGGATAGCTGTACTGTCACTTTCAGTACCGCAACTGGTAAATATAATTTCATCAGGGTCGGCTCCTATCAGTGCAGCGATTTTTGACCTTGCCTCCTTTATTTTATACCCCACTTCCCCGCCGAATTTATGCATACTGGAAGGATTGCCGTACATTTCGCTAAAATATGGAAGCATCTCATCAAGGACCTGGGGTGCAACCATTGTAGTGGCATTGTTATCTACATAGATAGTATCCATCATTGCTCCTCCTCTACTACAAGCTCAGGCGTAACGAGTTCCTGTAGCTTTTTTTCAACATAATGCTTGAGTGTAACCTGGGATGCGCTACAGGTTGCGCATGTGCCGTGCAGTTTTACAAAAACCTTATTACCGTCAACATCGATAAGTTCAATATCGCCGCCATCTTTTTTCAGTGCCGGTTTGATCTCGCGCTGCAAAGTTTCTTCAATCAATTTTATTTTCTTGATGTTGGTTAATCTTGCTTCCTTCTTCCTTGCCGGTCGCTCTTTACCGAGCACCGAATCGATGATTTCCTGGATTTTTTCATGGCAGCTTTCACAACCGCCCCCGGCTTTGACATAATCGGTCACATCCTCAATAGTTGTGAGACCGTTTTCTTTAACCACCCGTTCAATTTCAAGGTCAGTGACACCAAAACACTCACATACGATCTCACCTTCAACCTTTTTCTCCGCTTCACCCCGGTAATTGGCAATCGCCTGTTCCAGGGCATCCCGTCCCATTACACTGCAGTGCATCTTTTCCTTTGGAAGGCCGCCAAGCTTTTGTGCAATATTTTCATTTGTTATTTTGCCGGCTTCTTCCAGGGTAAGCCCTTTCATCATTTCTGTTAATGCAGAAGAGGATGCAATTGCACTGGCACATCCAAAAGTCTGGAATTTCGCATCTGTAATCCTGTTGTTTTCATCAAGTTTAAAGGAAAGTTTCAAGGCATCCCCGCAGGCCAAGGAACCGACCTCCCCCACTCCGTCGGCATTTTCAACCACTCCCACATTGCGCGGATTAAGAAAATGTTCTTTTACTTTATCTGTATATTCCCACATGATTTCCTCCTGTGTTATCAGTTATTCAATGTCATTAAACAAAAAGTAAAACCTAAATCCTTATATTTTCTATATTAATCTTTAATTTTTAAAAAGAAAGAGGAAATTTAAAAAATCGCTATTTATTCAGGCCATTTTAAGCCTTAAGCAGCTAATATTAGGAATATAAAAGCGGTTTTAAGATAAGTCATTTTCTCCCCCGGATCAATGCTTAGTGCTCTAATTCGTTAATTCTATAGCGTATTTTATATAGATTTCTTTCACCGCCCGCTTCGGGCTTCGCTTTGATAGCTACGCCCCGACAAGTCGCTCAAGACGCTGAGGACGCAGAGTTAAAAGTTTTTTCCTTGATACCGGACAAACAGATCAGACAACCATAGATGCCCTCGAGTTCATCCGCCGGTTCCTGCTGCATGTGTTGCCAAAAGGCTTTATGCGGATCAGGCATTACGGTCTGTTTGCAAACCGTTGCAAACGTGAAAATGTACGAAGGTGTCGGGAACTGCTCGGTCTTTCACGGGAGTTGCCGGAAGTTGTCAATCAGCCAGTTCAGGAGATGATGCTAAAACTCACAGGCAAGGACATTACGCTTTGTCCCTGCTGCGGGAAAGGAAAAATGCGCCTGGTTTGCTTGATACCGGAAGGATC
>DAOWEJ010000073.1 GCA_030638575.1 Deltaproteobacteria bacterium
AAAAAGTCTTTGAATAAGCGCCGGATGGCTAAGTAAAAAGGCTCATATACAAGGCGTAGTGGTTTTTCAGGGACGAGACTATACAAATAGTATGTCGAGTTCCTGAAAAACCGCTACAACGCAGTAGATGAGACTTTTTACGACGCCATCAATTATTGGATGCTTGCTTTATCAGAGCGACTGCGCCGTCTATCTGGTCCTTGTCTGAAATTTCAAATGCAGAATAACCGAATTTATCTCTCATCAGGTTTATCTTTGGCGGTATTTTGAAAGCATCAGGCATCCCTCGAACCGTTATTTTTAATGAATTAAGATGGGGTTGAATTTTAATTGTCCAGAAAATATCAGGCGTCTCATCGAATTTTCCGCTGCGGGGTTCGTAGTTTAATTCACCTTTAAAATGACGCCTTACTCCGGAAAGCAGTGCTTCTCCGAAGCTTCGGATCGCAGGGGGCAGTTCAATAAGAAATAGCTTATCACCGCGTGATACTACTTGTGAAAGCTGATATTCATTATCTTTTACCGGTTGAGTTTCCTTGGAGGGTTTTTTAATTTCTAAAGGTTTTTTCTTCGGTTGAGGGGTTTTAAAGACTGATGCTTTATAAGCGGAGGGCAGTGCGCTTAAAATGAATATTTGATCGGTGCTGCCGATATTGATCAGTTGAGTTGATTTAGGATCAAAAGTTATACGTTTCGACTTTTCATCAAAGTGAATTTCTGATTCTAAAAGTATAATGCTAAAAGGCCCGATTTTGCTTGAACAATCTCCAAAAGTTGTAGTTTCGTCAGGATCAAGACTTGCTTTCCATACACCATCACCGCTCGATTTGGCGCCTTCAATCGTGACTTTTAATCCCATTGAAATTCTCCCGGATATTTTTCACCGTCAATACGAAATATATGAAAAATTAAAGAGGCCGTTTCCAGCACAATTTTCCATTAACAGCCAGTTTGTGTATCAAATATACTACACGGCAAGATTAAATATGTAAACAACAATTAGCTCAGTTAAAGAATAAAATCAACAATTCCCGATAGTACGCAGCTTAATCCGATGATTTCATTTTTTTCTTGCTGCATTTACCCTGAACCTGTTGCCAAAGTATATGATTTTATGTATAGGAATGAGCGCTTGTACGATTTTTCCTTCCATTAATTTTAAAATAAATATTCGACAGCCATAGGACATTATTAAACAAAACTATGAAAGCACTTTTAGCCTTAGAAGACGGGCGCATATTTTCATGCCGTAGCTTTACCGGTCCTGGAGAATCCTGGGGGGAGATTGTATTTAATACGAGCATGACAGGATACCAGGAGATATTAACCGATCCTTCCTATAGAGGACAGATGGTAACCATGACCTATCCCCTGGTGGGTAGTTATGGTGTCAACCCTGAAGATATCGAGTCCGACCGGATACAGGTTTCCGCATTTTTGATGAGAGAGTATCAAAAATTTCCCAGTAACTTCAGGTCAACATCTACCCTTGCCGATTATTTAAAGCAGCACGAAATCCTTGGAATAGAAGACCTGGACACCCGTGCAATTACAAGGCATATTCGAAACACCGGTGCAATGCGCGCATTTGTATCCACAGAAGATCTTGACCCGTCTTCTCTTGTTAAGCGGGCAAATGAAATACCCGGTATGGAAGGGCAGGATCTTACAAAAGCTGTAACCACAAAAGTACCCTATTACTGGATAAATGGTACACCGGAATTTATCGAACCTGAAATTTTGACATTAGATAGTAACATTTTCAGATGCCGGGGAGAAAAAAAGTGTGTTGTCGCTTTTGATTTCGGCATCAAATATAATATATTAAGATGCCTGGAATCTGCCGGTTTTGAGGTCGTTGTAGTTCCTTCTTCAACAACAGTCGATACTATAAAGGAAATGTCGCCGGACGGGATTTTTCTTTCCAACGGCCCCGGTGATCCGGAGCCTGTTACAGATGCCATTGAAACCATCCGGTCCCTTTTTGGATATCGCCCCATATTCGGGATCTGTCTGGGGCATCAGCTTATGGGGCTTGCGCTGGGAGGAACAACTTTTAAACTGAAATTCGGTCATCGAGGAGGAAATCAACCCGTTAAGAACCTTTTAACCGGTAGAATCGAGATTACATCCCAGAATCATGGATTTGTAGTAGACCTTGACTCTTTAAAGGGAAAAGATATTGAAATAACGCATGTTAATTTAAATGATAATACCGTAGAGGGGTTCAGGCACTTAAAATATCCGGCTTTTGCAGTGCAATATCATCCCGAAGCATCTCCTGGCCCCCACGATGCAGGATATCTGTTTGATGAATTTAAAAAAATGGTAAGCGATCACAGGCACCGCATCTGCACGCGATCAGGGCAACCAGCATAGCAGACTATAGCTGGTCGCCCTGATCACGCACATCTGCAGCACCTGTGATCGCTTACAGAACGGAGATTGTGCGACCTTTTTGTTCCGAATGGCGTGAGCGGGTACAAAAAATGATAACAGCCTTTTAAAAAAGATCCACCGCAGAGCCGCTGAGAACACAGAGAGAATTTAAACTTTCTGTTTGTCCCGATGATATCAGGACAAACAGAAACTCTCAGAAGCTCCGCTTCAACCGATTGAATTTAACGCAATCTGCCCGAAGGGCTTGTTTTTATTTGTTTTCGCCCCTCTCAGCGAAAAGAAATAAGATGAAACCCTCTGCGTGCTCTGCGCCTCGAATAAGCGGAGCGAATGGGCGGTGATAAAATACCATCTAAATAGATGCCTAAATTGTTACAAAAAGAAATTGATAAGTAGATGCCGAAACGCACAGACATAAATAAGATTCTAATCATAGGCGCAGGTCCTATTATTATAGGCCAGGCATGTGAGTTTGACTACTCAGGTACACAGGCATGCAAGGCTTTAAAAGAAGAGGGGTTCGAAGTTATACTTGTAAACAGTAATCCTGCAACCATCATGACCGATCCCGAGATGACCGACAAAACCTACATCGAGCCGGTAACACCTGAGGCTGTTGCAATGATTATTGAACGGGAGCGGCCTGATGCGCTTTTACCGACATTAGGCGGACAAACAGGCTTGAATACCGCCATAGAAGTTGCCGATATAGGAGTTCTTGATATATTCGGTGTTGAAATGATAGGCGCATCTGTGGAAGCTATCAAAAAGGCTGAAGACAGGGACCTTTTCCGAAAGGCGATGAAAAAAATAGGTCTTCGCATCCCCAAAAGCGGTATTGCAACGAATATGGATAAGGCCCGGGCCATTGCCGATGAAATAGGTTTTCCGATCATTATACGCCCTGCTTTTACCCTGGGCGGAACCGGTGGCGGCGTGGCCTATAATCCGGAAGATCTTGAAAAACTGGCAAAATCCGGCATAGATGCGAGTCTTATCAGCCAGGTCATGCTTGAGGAATCGGTTTTAGGCTGGAAAGAGTATGAACTTGAGGTAATGCGGGATAGAAATGACAATGTTGTGATTGTATGTTCCATTGAAAATATGGATCCTATGGGAATACACACAGGCGACAGCATTACGGTTGCCCCAATTCAGACCTTGAGCGACAAAGAATACCAGGTAATGCGGGATGCATCCATTGCGATACTTCGTGAGATCGGTGTTGATACCGGGGGCTCAAATGTTCAGTTTGCCGTTGATCCGAAAAACGGCGAAATGATCGTAGTTGAAATGAATCCAAGAGTATCTCGCAGCAGCGCTCTTGCCTCGAAAGCTACAGGCTTTCCGATTGCCAAGATTGCGGCCAAGCTGGCTGTGGGATATACCCTTGACGAAATTACAAACGATATTACCGGAGAAACCTTTGCATCTTTTGAGCCGACTCTTGATTACTGTGTTGTAAAAATACCACGCTGGACATTTGAAAAATTTCCTGAAACCCGGGACTTTATTACCACGTCCATGAAATCCGTGGGTGAGACCATGGCTATAGGCAGAACGTTTAAAGAAGCCCTTCAAAAAGGTTTAAGATCCCTTGAAATCGGCCGATTCGGCCTAGGCGCTGATGGAAAGGATGAAAGCCTGCCGACAAAATTTGAAATTGAGCAGAACCTGGCAACACCAAATTCTCAGAGAATTTTTTACCTGCGATATGCATTGTTGGCAGGAATGTCGATTCAGTCCATTTATGAATTAACAGGTATTGATCCGTGGTTCTTATACCAGCTTCAGCAGATTGTGGATCTTGAACAAAAAATTGCCGGGACTGAAAACGAAATTTCCGAATTGC
>DAOWEJ010000101.1 GCA_030638575.1 Deltaproteobacteria bacterium
ACGTAAACGAAAAGGAATGTACCGCCTGCGGAGATTGTGCAGTAGTCTGCCCGGTACTTGTACCTGATGAGTTTGAAATGGGTCTTGCTTCCCGCAGAGCTATCTTTATCCCTTTTCCACAGGCTGTTCCATCAGCCTATGTACTGAATCCTCATGATTGCCTTGGACAGGATCCCCTGATCTGCGGTAAGTGCAAAGAAGCCTGCGAGAAGGGGTGCATTGATTACGATGCGCAGGATGAGGAGCTTTCCTTCAAAGTGGGCACCATTGTTGTGGCCACCGGAATGGAACCCTATGACCCGACTCCTCTTGATGAATATGGTTATACCCGCTTTCCCAACATGTTAACCACAATGGAGTTCGAACGCCTGATTAATGCCGGGGGGCCGACAAAGGGTGAAGTGGTTCGCCTGAGCGATCTGAAAGTTCCTAAGTCGGTTGCCTTTATTCAGTGTGTAGGGTCAAGGTCTCCCGGGAACAAAGAAGCAAATCCTTATTGCAGCAACATCTGCTGCATGAACACCATAAAGGATACTCTTATGCTCAAAGAGCATTATCCTGATATGGAAGTAAAAGTCTTTTATATCGATATCAGGGCTTTCGGCAAGGGTTTTGAAGACCTTTTCCAGCGCTCCAAGGGCAAAGGAGTAAAGTATATCAGGGGGCTTCCCGGAGATGTGCAGGAAGATTCTCAATCACAGGATTTGATTCTTTTCACAGAAAACACTTCCACAGATCTACTGGAAAAGCATCGCACAGAGATGGTGGTTCTTTCCCAGGGGCTTGTTCCATCAAAAGATATGAACAAAATCCAGGAAATGCTTGCCCTGCAAAAGACCTCGGATGGTTTTTATCTTGAAGCCCATCCAAAACTTCAACCTGTTGATTCCGCTTCATGCGGGATATTTTTCGCAGGTACGGCCGAGTCCCCGAAGGACATAAAAGATGCGGTTACTCAAGCTTCCGCTGCTGCAGCGAGGGCTGCTCGAATAATGTCTCCCGGAAAGATTACCGTCGAGGCTATTACAAGTCGAGTGGATGAGGATAAATGCACGTCATGCGGAATTTGTGCCAAAGTTTGCCCTTATAATGCAATTACGGTTGACAAAAAGAATAAAAGGCCTGCCGTGGTCATAGAGGCGGCATGCGCCGGATGTGGCACCTGTGCGGCCGAATGCCCCTTTGATGCAATTGAAATGAACCATTTTACAGACAGTCAGATTCTGTCCCAGGTCGATGCGATTTTAGACAAAGAACCGATTGAAAAAGTGGTTTGCTTTGCCTGTAACTGGTGTTCGTATGCAGGGGCTGATTCTGCAGGAATAGCTCGTCTTAGTTATCCTCCAAACGTACGCCTTATTCGGACAATGTGTTCCGGCAGAGTTGACGAGATGTTTATCTGGAAAGCCTTTGAGGCGGGAGCTCCGGTTGTTCTGGTCTCGGGCTGTCATTTTGGTGATTGCCATTACATTGATGCAAACCACTGGACAAAAAAGAGAATTGAAAAGATCTGGAAAAAAATGGAGAAGTGGGGTTTAAGGAAAGAGCGGCTTCAACTTGAATGGATCAGTGCGGCTGAAGGAGTCCGTTTTTCCCGGGTCATGACAGAGATGGAAGAACTTCGAAAGACTGTAACAAAAAAAGAGATTGCGGAAACAAAAAAGATAATCACCGAGAATCTTAAGAAGAAAAAGAAAAATAGATAAAAGTTCAGCCACTAAGTCACTAAGGCACAAAAGAACTTTAATTTTAAAGCATTATCAGAAAGAAAAGATAAAAATGTAGACCCGGCATATGCTTTGAATTAAGAATTATATTATAATCTTGGTGTCTTAGTGCCTTTGTGGCTGAACTCCTACAAAAAAAGTAAAAAGGAATAATGAAAGAGCGTTTATTGAAAGACTCTTTTATAGGGATGAAATTAGTCCCTTTAAGTAGAACAAAAGCGCTCTGTTTTGTCAGCACCTATGACAAACCCTTTCTTCTCAGCAAGGTAGCGGGCAATTTCACTATTCATGGCTGCCACATCCTGGAAGCAGACATCAATATAAGAGATGGAGTTGCAACAGACCTTTATAAAATCCGAATTCCTCAAAAATACGAGCCCCCTCTTCTGGAAAAGATGCTTTTTGAATCGCTTCAAAAAGTGTTAAAAGGTGAAACAAATATTGAAAAGGAAATCTTTCTTTGGGAGAAAAAAAACGAAGTAATACAGGATCAAATTGTCCCTAAATTCGAGAGCATCAACGATTACCAGTCCGCCCTTATCGTCAACACCTCCAATAAAAAAGGTCTTCTCCATAAAATCTCGTGGGCTCTATCACTTGCCGGAGTGAATATTGAAAGAGCAATCATTTCCGCCACCCAGGATATGAAGGCGGAAAATGTTTTCTGGATCAGGCAGCGTTACGGAGAAAAGATTACCCATGAGTACCGAAAGAAAGTACTCGATCTTTTACAAATTGTTGTCAATGAGGGAAAAGATCCGGTAGAGCAGGCCTTTAGAAAAGAGATCCATATGATCTATCGGCAGCAGCTCAGAAGAAGAGGGAGCGGGTTCCAGACAGCCCAGCTTTATGCCGATGTTCATCTCCGGTTGATTGAGGGCCTTTTTGACCGCATTAAGCTGGAACTCGATATCTCCGATCAACCTGTTCTCATTGGTGTATATGGAGGCATCGGCAGCGGTGCTATAGGTTTTACGAGTGATATAGATTGTATTTTTCTTTTCGATGGAGAATGGAGAGAAGAGTATGACAAGATGAAACGGATCTTGAAAAACGAATTTGAGCGAATCAGCAGCCTGGATGTTGACGAATCCTTCCTGCCATATCATATCAATTACTTCTATTTGGGGATCTATGATGGGGAAAGCATAATATCCTTTGACGATTTTTTTAATTACATCAATTATATCGACGATCTGCGCAATCAGACAGACAATCGATTGTTTGAACCGCAGTTTTTCCATTATCCATGGGCATTCTCCATACGTTTTATTGGAGAGAAGAATATCCTGGAGCGGTTTAAAAGTCGAATGGAAGAACTACCACGGGAAAAAAGCAGGAAATATCACAGCATCAAGGCATACATACTGGGAGAGAAAGGAAATGAAATCAGAAAAGATTACATATCCTATCTAAAGGGAAATTATTTTCCAAAAGAACTGGGATTTTTAAATAATAAAAGCCTTAAGCAAATATACAGGAAAAGAGCCTATAAGGACTTTATAGAATCAATACGACCTTACGAATGTGTTAAGTACCTGTTCAGAAGGGGAGTCTTGCCTCTGATCCATATACTTCAAAACAGCGGGCATCGGACAGATATGGATTTATTAGAGAAAGAATATCGGCATATTCTTCCTTCAATAGATTTTATGCTCAAGGCATTTAATGTACGAAAAACTCTGTTTATCATGGGAAGATGGGATTTAAGCTACTTTCTCTACATAATGGATTTCAAAAATGACAAAGAGTTTTGTGAAAAGTATTTGAAGTATCAAAATGAGATTATAAATTTTATAAATAAACTGATTCAGTAGATCCGCAGGTTTTTTTACTTTGTTTTAAAGGGGGAAATGACATCTGACCTTGTGTGCATCACCGATATCTTGAAGCTGAGGGGCTTTTGACGGTTCGTTGCATATAGAGGGCTTTCCCTTTGCTTCATATACCGGGCAGCGAGGGGCAAACCGACAGCCGGTATGAGGACGCTCAAAATCAAACACACCCCAGGTCCCCTTCTTACTATCCGTAGAGACTTTTGTTGTTTCCCGGCTCTTTTTCTCAACAAGTGAAGACCAGAGTATACTAGTGTAAGGATGGCGCGGCTCGTGTGCTATGCGTCCCGCCATACCCATCTCGACAATCTGTCCAAGATACATCACGGCAACTTTATGACTGATCAGCTCTACAATCCGCAAATCGTGTGAAATAAAAAGGTATGACAGCCCCAAATTTTTTTGCAGGTCCTTTAAAAGGTTCACCACCTGGGCCTGTATAGATACATCCAGCGCACTTGTCGGCTCATCTGCAACAAGAAATCGTGCACCTACTGCAAGAGCGCGTGCAATTCCAACCCGACGTTTTTCCCCGCCTGAAAGTTCGCCCGGAAAGTTGCTAAGCTTGCTCTTTTTTAAATTTACCTTTTCAAGCAGTTCCCCTATCTCCCTGTTAATTTCCGCATCACTCAAACGGTGATGAACAGTGAGGGCCTCCTTGAGTATTGACCTGATGCGCATTTTTGGGTTCAGTGCAGCGTCCAGGTCCTGAAATATCATTTGCACCTGTCGCCTGAAAGGCAAAAACTCGTGGGGCGTTAGCTGGGTAATGTCTTTTTCATCGAAAATTATCCTTCCGGCGGTGACGGGTGTCAGCTTAAGCAAGGTTCTGCCAATGGTAGTCTTTCCACAGCCGGTTTCACCTACCAGACCCATTGTCTCATTTTCCTTGATATAAAAACTAACATCATCAACAGCAGGAATAATCCGCTTCGCTCCTTTAAAAGGAGTAAATATTCCTCCTGGCTGAATGTAATATTTTTTCAGATTCTCAACTTCTAGTATTGTTTTGGCCATAACCGCCTTTCAAATAGAATTCAGGAGTCATAATAGAGCCAGCACCTAACCTTGTGGTTTGCAGAAATATCTTTTAGATCCGGTTCGTGGTTTTCACAGCGCTCCTTGATCTTGTTTGTTATCATTTCACAGCGATCGTGGAACCTGCAGCCTCCGGGGATATTGATTGTGTCCAGGACATCTCCCTTAATAGCCTGTAGATAACCTTTCTCCCTTATATGCTGCTCGTTAGGAATTGATGCAAGGAGTGCCGCCGTGTATGGATGCTTATACTCATAACCTGCAGAAAGGACATCTTTTGCAGGTCCGTGTTCCAGAACTGTACCGCCGTACATTACTGCAACCTGATCGGAGAGTTCCCTGATCACATTGATGTCATGACTAATCAGCATTGTTGTGACACCGACTGTTGATTTTAACTCGGCGAGCAGATTCACGATCTTTGACTGGATAGTTGCATCAAGACCTGTTGTCGGTTCATCGGCTATCAGAAGTGACGGTTCCGAAGAAAGAGCCATGGCAATCATCGCCCTCTGGCACATCCCACCGGATAAACCGTGTGGATTATTATTATACCTGAGCCTGGGAGAATCGATTTTAACCTGTTCCAGCCAGTATAATGCACGTTCCTTTGCTTTGCTGCGATTTTTTATCGTGGTGTTGAGCATAATCGATTCTGTTATTTGGCTGCCGATTGTAATAAACGGATTCATTGAGATCTTGGGGTTCTGGAATATCATGGAAATTTCTCTGCCACGTATTTTGTACATTATACGGTCTATATTTTTCTGCCATCCTACGTTATCCTTGTAAATTTCCATTATCCTTCCAGTGCTCATGTTGATCCTTACGTAATCCTTGAGGCCCTGGAGAAGATTTTTCTGTATACTTTCGGTCGACAGCCTAATTTTTCCGATAATAACACCCGGTGGCGCACTTATAAGACCCATGACCGACATGGCGGTTATGCTCTTCCCGCTGCCGCTTTCACCAACTATACCAAGCGTTTTCCCCTTATCGATTTCGAGGTTCACACCATCTACGGAACGGATAAAGGCCTGCTTGCTCTTTGAATAGAAATAGGTACGCAGGTTCTCTATTGTTAAAACAGGCCCTTTAATCATTTATTTCGTCTCCTCTCAAGCATGTTGTTTAAACCGTCTCCGAGGAGATGAAACCCCATTATGGTAAAGAGTATTGCTAGGGCCGGGGCTGTTGACGGCCAGAACTTGCCCTGCATTAAGTAATTGGCTCCTGCCTGAACCATATTTCCCCATGAAGGTGTGGGTTCCTGGACACCAAATCCCAGGTAGCTGAGGCTGGTTTCCATAAGTATGGCTTCAGCCATACCGAGGGTTGCCTGTATGATCAAAATGGAACGACAATTGTGCCACAGGATGTGTTTAAAAATGATAACTCTGTTTTTTAAACCGAGCGCGGTAGCTGCCTCGATGAAATATTTTTGTTTGAGAAATTGAATTTTGCCTTTTATGAGTGAGGCAACGACAGGAACGTTGGTAATGCCGACTATAACCATTATATAATAAATGTCAGGCTTGAAAGCGGCAACCATAAGCAATATAAGTACAAGCCTTGGAAAAGAATTAAGAAGGTTGTTAATATAGGTAATGATCGTATCGAATCCGCTACCCCAGTAGCCTGCCAGAACGCCGAAACACGTTCCCAAGATTATCGCTATGGCTATTGCAAGAAGACCGGGCAGAAAATATGCCTGAATTCCTATAATAAGCCTTGAAAGAATATCTCTGCCCATAAAGTCCGTACCAAGGAAATGACCGCTAGATTGGGGGGGGGCCATAAGAAGTTCAAGATTAATCTCATGGGGATCGTAAGGGAGGAGATCGAATGCCCCTACAATATATGAACCTATAACGAGGATGACAATGAAAATCCCATAACTCACATACACGAGATCCATAAACGAAGCCTTTTTCCAAAAAGGCACATCTGAAAAATCGCTGACCTCGACTGAATACTGGGAATATCTTTTCATTTCTATTCCTGTGACGCCCTTGGATTAACCATAATATGTACAACCCGCTGGATCAAACTTCCGAGGCGCACAATGATTGCCGCCAAAAGAGTGATACCCATGATAAGGGGATAGTCTCTGTCCTGAGCAGCCTGCCATGCCATTCTTCCCATACCCGGCCAGTTAAATACCTGCTCAACAACCACAGCTCCGCCAAGAATGAAAGGTATTTTTGATGCAACAATTTCAGTAATTGGAATTAAAAACCCTTCTTTAAAAGAATGTTTCCATATTGACGCCCCCTTTGCTCGGGCTGTCCGAATATAGTCTTCTGAAAAGACTCTTTCCATTTCTTCGCGCAAATAACGGACGACCTCACTTATGGTGCCGTTTCCGATACCTAAGACAAAAACAGGGAGCATAAAATTCAGCCAATCGATTTTTTGTGAGCCTGAACCAAAAGCAAGGGGAAACAAACCGAACTGATGTATGGAGATATAGATAACTATATATCCAAGCCAAAATACCGGCAGGGCTGAAACTACATAGGTAAAAATAGTAGAAGTCCAGTTAAACACAGTCATTCCACGTCTTGCTGAAAAAATAGCTATGGGAACAGCTAAAAAAAGTGTTACAAGCATAGACCCGATTGTAAGATACAGCGTGTTTATCCCCACACGGATAACTTCACTTAATACCGGAAGACCGGTACGTGTAGATGTCCCAAAATCCCCATGGAGCATATTGACCAGCCATGACAAATACTGGGAATACCAGGCAGAAGACATGCTTAAGGCTTCTCGGACACCTGCTTTTGCACTGCCGGATATCATCTGCCCCTTGAGCATAACACCGAAAGGGTCACCGGGTGACAGAAAAAGAATAATGAAGATGACGAAGCTTACTCCTAGAAGCAAAAGTGCGGCAATCACCAGCTCTTTGGAAATCAGGAAAGCGACAGGTCTGATAGAAGAAAGCTTCATAGTGGTGTCACATGGGACTGTGCAGGGTATGAGACCTTTGCAAAACGGCACTTTTAGAAGTCTGCGCTTATCTGCCCGATTTCTGCGTCAGGCTTAAATTTCAATCCTCGAAATATTCAATATATTCCTGTGGTTGAAATTTTCGCCTTCCTTGAACTCGAACAAAAATTACCATTTTTCAAAGGTCTCGTATCTTTCAAGATACCCTGCATTTAATTTGAAAGTGCTATTGATGCATCCGTATTATCGCTGCTCCGAAGTAGGTATGAACCAGTCATCCGCGAATGAAAAGAACTTGTAAGGATGGATGGCTACTCGTCTTAATTTTTTATTGAAAGCAGCATAGTTAGTTAATGTCCAGAGAAAAGTATATGGGCTCTCATCAGCAATAATAGCATGAAGTTTCCTGTTTATAGTCCTTCGCTTCTCGTGGTCGAGGGTCAACTTGCTTTCAACAATAAGGCTGTCTACTTCCGGGTTGGAGTAAGCGCCGAAGTTGTTCTTCCATGGACCGATCTCGGCAGAATGGAAAAGGGAAGAAATATCGGCTGAATCGTCAAATACCCAGGAAGCAAATATTATGTCAAAATCATGCTTGAGAAAAACATCTTCTTTCCAGGATAACCACTCCTTAAACTCTCCTTCAATATCCACACCGATTTTATTGAGATAATTTCTAAAGGCAAGTACGACACGCTTTACTGCTTCACTTTCCTTTTCTATCGGGACTTTCAGCGTTAATGAAAGCTTCTGACCATCTTTTACCATAATGCCATCGTCGCCTTTCACAAACCCTGCTTCGTTTAAAAGTTCGATAGCCTTTTGAGGATCGTATTGCAAAGGTTGAACGTCCAGGTTATAAGCCCAGCTTCCTGGTGCAAAGGGGCCGGAAATAATTGTCCCCTGACCTTGGAAAAACGAATCGAGCATTTCCTGCCTGTTTACCGCAAAGGTGAATGCTTTTCTCACACGCTTGTCTGCAAGCAGAGGATTTCGTATGTTATACCCGAAGAATGAGTATGACAGGGCATTATAGGGTTGTAAGACAAAACGCTTATCACCCTGAACCTGGGGTATGTCCCTGTGATTTACAAGCACAATCATGTCAATAGCATTAAACAGAAGGGCCTGACTCATTATATTCTGGTCGGCAAAAGGTCTGGCGGCAAACTTATCAATATGAGGGCGGCCTTTGAAATAGCTGTCATTTGCTACAAGTATAACCTCTCGATCAGCAGTAATATTTTTCAGCATGTACGGGCCTGTCCCGATAGGTTTTTGTACAAAGGGGTCTTCTCTTGAAAGAAATTCCGGGTTTTCCGGGCCGTGTTTAGGAATTATTTTAAAGCTGAACTTGGCAAGTGCGTTTAAGATAGGCCTTTTTAATTTAAACTCCACCGTATAATCGTCTATCTTTGTTACACTCTCTATAAACTCGTACCTGACCTTGAGCGATGTAATTGTCTGAGGATGCATCATTATGTTATAGGTGAATATAACATCATCAGCCATAAAAGGCACGGGATCCTCTCCCTCTTTAGGATGCCATGTCACATCCTGCCTAAGATAAAAGGTATAAGTTCGGCCATCTTCTGATATCTCCGACCGCTCAGCCAGCTCCGGAACTATCTCCTGCTTTTCATCGATACCCACAAGGCCGTTAAATATGAGCTCGATGACTCGCATAGAGATCATGTCGTTACTGGTGATAGGGTCGAGTGTGGCAGGTCTGCCGTATTCACCGTAGTTTAAGGCTCCGCCATCCGGTTTCCCATCAGTTTTTCGTTCCGCCCCGGCTTGAGGCAACATCATTGTAAACGTAAAAAAGAAAATCAGTAAAAGAACACTCGGTAACCTTTTCATAATATCCTCCTCAAGGCTAATGGTGTTATGCATTCAAACACTTTGATTTTTTGCCACCAAGACACAAAGGCACCAAAAAAGTTTTAATGAATTTAACCTTTGTGACTTTGTGGCGAACATTATGGTATTTAAAAGAGCTTTGCATCCCCTGCGCTCTTTTGTTCCATTGAATATACACCCTGCATGGCAACCTGTATCTGGCGTACAGCAGGAAATTGCTTACTTATTTCAAAGTATATCTCCAATGCTTCTGAAAATTTTTTAGTCCGGTAATATATCCGGGCAAGATTGACAAGCATCAGGGGGTCATTATATTCTATCCTGTTTTTATTACTCTTATCTCTTCCTGCTTCCATAAAAGATGCTGCCTTGCTTAAATTTTTCTTCCACAAGTAGTACTTACCGAGAGCAAAGTTGATTCCGGCGAACCGTTTCCCCTCTCCGGTGTCAGCCAGTGCCGAAGCTTTTTTAACTATATCCGGGCATTCAATTTGAACTCTGCTGTATGCAAATAAGATATCTGAAAGCAGGTACGGATCGGTTGCAGTCTGTGCCAAATTTTCCAACCGGCGTTTTGCTGCCTCCTTATCGCCTTTTAAGTAACGGCTTTCAGCCAGCATTACCTTTGCCGTGTTCCTATACCGAGGCGGCATTCTGGTAGATGAAAGAAACATTTCAGTTACCTTGATGGACTCATCAATGTTGCCGAAGCGGGCATTTGCTATTCCGAGGTAATACTGTGCTGCATTTTTAACCTTCGCGTCTTCTGCGGCCTTATTAAGATATTTAAGACTAGCCTTTCCATAAAGTACTGAAAGGCTGCTGAGCAAAGATAGATCGTAAAATCTTATTATTTTATTTTTTACCATTGCCTCTTCATGGGAAAAGGATTTTAAATTTGCTTTCTTTATTAAATCAAGACCCTTTACCACTTGCCCAGTGGCAGCATATACCCAAAGAACATTTTTAATTACCTGAATGGATGCTGTTTTACCTGATTGCTGCGCTAATTCGAGAGCTTTATCACACATCGCCAATGGATTTTTATCGTGAAGTCCGGCCTTGCAATATGCTTTAGCAAGTCCGGAGAGTACTTCAGGGTCTGTTGCTTTTAGAGAAGTCCAGATTTTTTTTGCTTTTTTTGTTTTATTCTGCAGATAATATGAGCTTCCAAGGCCTACTTTTGCAATCTCTTTGTACTTTGTCTCAACTTTTTTTTCTGCTATAAATTTTTGGAAAATAGATGCTGCTTTATCAGGTTTTTCTGCTTCGAGAAACGCCTGGGCCAAATAGAGTTTCACCAGCAGGCTTTTTGCCTTGCCGGAAACAGCGTCAAGTCTGGCAAGGTAGTCAAGATGTACGGATATGGAAGTGCGGCATAGCTCGTTGTATAATTCGGCGCTTGAAAGATAAACCATACCCAGACTCATGCATGCGGTACTTGCGCTGCTATGATTGAGAGAGTAAAGATGTGAACGAAGCAAACTGCCGGCGTCTTCATAATGGTGCTTTTTGTAAAGCTGCATTCCCTTTTTCACTGGGTCATCTGCAGCATGCGATGATACTGCTAAAAGTACGGTTATTGCACAAAACAACACAACTTTTTTCATAAGAACTCCCGAAAATATAAAAGCTATTCCTTTAATTTAGCAATATAAATATGATCCCACTGTTCAACCTGCGCACGAAACGCAATGGTTCCATCAGACGAACAGGTCACATCATGGTTCATCTTTGTTGTTGTCTTGAAAGGTAAATCAGTCTTTTCCTCGATATTAACTATATAAATCGGATTATATGCCTGTCGGTAATTTTTCACATAGATAATTCTTTTACTGTCCGGCATCCAGGCAGGTCCGCTTTCTATATCCGGAATAACATTTTTTGCAACTATCTTTGCAGCAAGCTCTTCATCCCCAGTGGAATCGGAACCATCGGCGGCTATCACAAAAAGAGCCCACACTTTCGGATCTTCTTGTAAATTATAATTGGAATAAAAGGCAATGTATTTACCATCCGGTGACCATGATGGTCTTAAGTCATCATAGGCCCACGTAGTGAGTATCTTTAATGTTTCGGCGGGCCTGGCGATATCTTCGATCAGATAAATATCATGGTTTTCATTAGACCCGTAGATCATTGCTATCTTCTTGCCGTCCGGAGACCATTGAGGGTAAAGATATGTCTTTTCCCCATCAGTCAGTTGGATAGTCTCCTTGTTTTCAAGTTTCATTAGATATATATCTGCTTTGCCTGTGCGACCGGATACAAAAACCAGGTGGTCATTTGAAGGTGACCATTGCGGATGACTGTCTTTTCCCTCATGCTCTGTAAGTCTTATTGTTGTTTTATTACCGAGCTGTGGCAGAAGGTAAAGGTCGTAGTTGCCGCTTCCGCCATTGCTCATAAACACCAAACTGACTTCAGCAGGTGACCAGCTTATTCCTGAATTGTAACTTATATCTTCGGTAATACCCGGGAAGAAAAACTCCATTTCGCTATTTTTATCATCAGATACCTTGCAATAAATCTTTTGCACGACAGAACCGTCCATCCCGGAAATGATAATTTCTCTTTTATCCCCTATGCTTCTTTCAAAGGCAATTTTCTCGCCGGAAGGAGACCATACAGGATTGGAATCATTGTGACCGGCTTTAATTCCGACAAGTTCACGGATATACTCGGGTTCTATTTCACTCGGCTCGGACACGATTTCTGTTTTTTGCTCAACATCCTGTTCAACTGTTTGAGATTTTTCTTCCTCAGGTTTCATTTCTTCAGAGACTTCATCCGTCTTTTCTTTATCAGGCTCAATTGCGTCAGGCTCAGGTTCGATTGTATTTGATGTAACGGTTGACTCTTCTCCTTCGGGCTTTGCAGTCTGTTCGATATCCTGTTCGTCTGTTTGAGATTTTTTTTCCTCGGACTTCATTTCTTCAGAGACTTCATCCGTCTTTTCTTTATCAGGTTCAATTACTTCTGCAACTCCGACAGACTCACTTTCATCTGGTTTCTTATCCTGATCAACAGTTTGTGTTGGATCATCCACAGCTGATTTACCGTGCGGAGCCTCTGCTGACATACCTGCGGCAGCAATCAGCAACGCACCAAACATTATATAGATTGACATCTTAATCCTCATAAAACCATCGACCCACCACTGAAAACATGCACCGGACAGTCCTTAAATCAAATCACTTATTTGTTGTCTATACTTCTCTGCAGATCTGCGGATTCGTGTAAACGCACTTTTGCCTTCAAGATTTTTCGGGAAAAAGTCGAAGTATTCTTTCCATGCACGATCTGCTTTTGTGAGTAGAGTCCTCTTTTTGGTTATTAAATACAGCTTATGATATGAAATAGCCTGGTAGTAATATGTGTCATGAATCGCCTCGTCAAAGTGACGGTTTGGAAAAAATCGGGTATTCTGCTTGGCTATTTTGAGCTTTTCTATCGCTTTTGCAAAATTCCTGGCAGCAGTCTTCTTGTCTTTCTGGACAAACTGGTTTCCTCTTTCATAGTAAGCATGGCCCAGATTTGTGTAAGTTACTGCAAATTGTTTATAGATTATCTGCTGGTTTTCGGGCAGCGAAAGCACATTCTCAAACTCATTTATAGCGGACTCATAATCCTTTTTTTCATCCATATATAGTTGCGCAAGCCTGTGACGAGCATCTGAATAATCGGGATTTCCTTTTTCAGTATTTTTGTAAGCCTGAATAGCTGCATCAATGTTTCCGCTCTGTTCCGCCATTTTTCCTATTTTCAGATAGTCTCTGAGAAAGACAACGCTATTTCCCTCAAGAAGTACAACTTCCGGCTTATTGAATTCCATAACTCTTTCCCAGTCACGGAACTCTCCTCCTGCCGAAAGTTTTACTTTACGGAACCCAAAGTTCACAAGTTTGCCGTCTATGATGGGGGTTGTGCCGATCTTGATACCATCAACAAAAACATCTGCACCGGATGGTTGGGAGTCAACCTTAAACAGAGCGCTGGCGACATCAAGAGAAAAATCTTTTACCTGCTTGTTTTTATCTACGCTAAAAATCTCACGTACCGGCTTATAACCGTGTCGGGACAACAGAATGTTATGCTCTTCATAAAGACGTACAGGTGCTTGAACTTTGCCGTTGGAACCGGTAGTCCCGACCCAGGTATTATTTACATATACATTTACACCCCACAATGGCGGCGCATCTGCATCGAGTCCGCCTTTAGCTGATACAATAAATGAATCTTTAGCTGCTTTTTCCTCTTCAAGGTATCTGCGCCTGACAACTCTGTCTCCGAAATTGATTTCCTCACCATCGCCGATCGAAACAATCTTGGCCCATGACTTTGCTTCTTCAGTCTCTTTTATGCTGAGTGTACCTGCTTCATGAAAGCCTTTGAAATTTCCGGAGTTATCTAATGCAACAGCCATGTAACTGAACTCATTGCCGCGCCTGATCTTATAGTCGATTTTTCCAAGATTAATTCTGTAACGATCTTCTTCAACAGAGTCAATTACACCCTCGAATGGAAACTGATCTATTATGTTTTTTACTATAAGTTTTGCAGTATTTTTTATATTCTTTTTCTTTCTAACTCTGTTTATCTGACTTAATATTATTTTTCCATCAGCAGTATTGACTGAGGTTTCGATTGTCATTCCCGAATCATCCTTTGTCACACTTCCTGAGATGATCATGTCAACTGTTCTCATAAGCCTGGTCCTCTGCCAGCCTTTTGTAGAAACAGTTTCCATATCAAGACCTGCCCGCACCATCTTTTCGCGCAGTTTTGCCTTGGGTACTTCGTTAAAGCTGGAAAAAATAAACATATTGTTGGTTATCGCTTCTTCTATCCTGTTCAAGATTTCCGACAGATCTTCTTCCGGTGAATTATTCACATAACCAAAGAGCCCAACCCTGATCGGTTTTGGTTTTTCAGGATAGAAAAACCTGATGATATTTTGCTTGCCTTTAAGGACAGCCGCTGTTTCCCACTCGGCAGGTATATAACCCGGTGCGGCGAGTTTGAGCTTTGCCTCTTTACCCGGTTTTCCTTTATATAGATAGGTGAATGCACCCTTGGTATTAGTCTTTCCCACCTTGTTACCATTAACGCTTACGATTACTCCTGAAACAGGTTTTGAAATACCATATGCATGTGTAAGTGTAGTAATAGAAATCTTTGCCTTTATTCTTTTTGCCTTTGGAATCGGAGGAGCTTTTGCTGCTGCCGGCACCTTGGCTACAGTCACTTTTTCAGCAGGAGCAATTTCTACAGGTTTCTGAGCTACCGGTGCCTCTTCTGCTTTTTCCACTCTTGAAAGAGCTATTTCCAATATCTGTCCCGCTTTTACCCTTACTGTTCTTCGCCATGTCGTATATCCGTCTTTGGTTATTCTTAAGTTCAGGCCTTTTTCCGGCAGGCTCTGATAATTATATATATATTCTCCGTGTTCATCAGCCTTTGCACCCGATTTCCCTTGAATACGGATGGAAGCACCATCAAGGGGCCGGCCATCTTCTTCTGACACATAAATTGTAAAATATTTTCTAGCTTTAAGGGCAACCTTGAATGGGTATGTATCAATCGCTCCACTCTTTGGAAGCTTCAACACGAAAGAATCTTCCCACGGTTCTATTTGGTATCCTGCAACTTCCTTAGTAACAGAAACCTGAACTTCCGAACCCGGTTGTTTCTTGATTCTTTTTGAAAAATATCCACTGCTGTCTGTAGATCCCAGCTCGGTACCATCTATTAAAACCTTGGCCCCGGTAGTCGGTTTGCCGTCCAAGGTGACATTCATTTGCATCTCAAACTCAACCTGTTTTCCGGTTTCACAGGCAAAGAGCAGAAGAAATGACAGTAGAATAAAAAATAATCTTATTGTTTGCTTTACCATGGTATATACCTCCTAAAAAGGGTAACCGGCAATTATGATCATCGGCTTCAAAATAAATTTATCTTAAGGCATGGTAATCGTTACTTATCATTGCGCCTTAAGTCTATCCTTACTTTGCGATAACCGACAAGAGATTGAGGCTACATTCCGGGCGGCCGGATATTTACTTCGCCGGGATTTATAATTTTATCCGCATCGGAAGAGGCTCCCTCAATAGTTCTGCGTTTGCCTTCGGGAATCTTTTTTAGCTGGATCTTCAGTTTTTCGCGCGTGCTGCCGCCAATTTCTAAAGTCCGTGTTTCGGTGTCGAAACCTATCCTGCTGACTTCCACTTTATACTTCCCAGGTGTTATTGCTTCCTTTTCAGATTCAAATTTTCCTTTTTCATCTACGACTACTGAGTGAGAGGCTTTTTCCATTTTAGCGGTAGTATTAATCATATTAACTACCGTGCCCTTTGAACTTTCCCCCTCGATTGGCTGCATCTTAGAGTCAACGAGCTTAACCGTGCCATAGATCTTCGGCGAGCATGCTGCTATCAGTAATACTGAAAGGGAAAGTAATAATAAGAGATTAATTCTATAGTTCATAATTCTCTCCTCCTATGATTTTAGGAAAATTAAATAATATTTTTTGCTCTATATAACCATTAGATTATGATATCAATAAAAATCGTATATTATTAATATATTCTGAGTTTACTGATTAATAAATAAGATATTTTTTCAACTGCTTCAGAGCCTCCTCATCAGGCTTTCTAATAACAGCGCCTATTTGCACATCCCCATCTTTTTCGATTATACGTCTGGTGTTACAATGGAGTTGAAACTTGTCTTCTCTTTGTGGAAGTTTAAATGAAAGTTCAAAATGAGGTAGTTTCCTCTTATTGTTTAAATTTATCGTAGAACTCTTGGAAAAACTTATCAAAACACCGCCCATACCTATATCGAGGATTACGCATGGAAACGTCTTGGGCTTATTTTCAACTTTTATGATCGCTATTGCCGGCAGGGTAATTCTTTGTCTTAAAAATTCACGCCGGCCGGATCCGTTTTCCGTTGGCAGAAGATATTGCTCTTTTTCAAGGTAATCAAAAATAATTTTATCAAGCAGGGATGCCACAGTCCTCCGCTCTTTTCGGGCTGCACGCTTGAGGGATTCACGGACCAGGATGCTCATCCTTATGCTGTAAACAACATCCTTTCTCATCATAGTGCTGCATCGTATATTAAACGTAATACATTGTCAAGACATAAAATATTTTACAACTCTATTAAAAGTGAGACCTTTGAAAAATGATCAATTTCGAAGTCTGCGCTTATCTGGTATAGTTCAAGGCGGACGATCCGCCTCAGGTGGATTGAGGATAGCGCTAATCTGCCGGATAAGCGCAGACTTCGAAAGGGGACGTTTTGCAAAGGTCTCAAAATTTCATGGTATGCTATCGGCAGAAAAATAATTAACTTAAGCTTGATAAATTCGTAAAAAGTCGAATTCATCAAGCTTAAGGTGTATCAATATTCATTGCTGCAAGAAAGCCTCCGTGAATGGCGGTATCTATTTTTCCAGGTTTGATGCAATCGCCAATTGCAGCAAAAGGGATGCCCATCTTCTTAATAGCTGTGGAAAGGCGTTGGACAGGTTTTGACCCTGAAGCAAGAATCACGTTGTCAAACTGTTTCTTATTTTTTATACCATCTTTTTCAAAAACTACTACTCCATCTTTTATAGAGGTAACTGTGGCTCCGGTTTTTATTTTAACGCCGTATCTTTTCAGGTTGTCGAGGAGCACCCACTTTGTCGACTTGCCCACATCAATGCCGACTTTAGGCAGCATTTCATAAACCGTAACTTGGCAGGATCCTTTGAACATCAGTTCTCGCAACCGTTCAATGCTTTCGGCTTTATAAGTAAAAAGAAAGTGCAGTATTTCAGGTGAAATAGTCCCCTTTGCGGCAACAAAGAGTGCTGTTTCAAGGCCTACGGATCCGCCGCCGATAATCGCAACCTCCCTGCCCAGTAACGGATTTTCCTTTAGAACCTTCCAGGCTGACATGACAGACACGTTAGCAGCCCCTTCAAAAGACGGGATTATTGCTTCGGCTCCTTCTGCGATGATTACAAAATCTGGGTTTTTCTTTTTAATAAAATCCATATCCACTTCTGTGTTCAGAAAAAACGGAATTTCGTATTTATGTAGAATTGCTCTGTAATATCGTATAAATTCCAATAGTTCCTGTTTGTTCGGAGGTGCGGCTGCAATTATGAGCTGACCGCCGATAGCTTTCTCCTTTTCGAAGATCTCAACATGATGCCCTGCCATTGCTGCTGTAATAGCGGCTTCCAGACCTGCCGGGCCTGCACCGACAACCATAACTCTCTTTGGAAAGTCAGTTTTTTCTATTTCCCTGTCGCCCTCATATCCTGCCCGCGGATTTCCGATGCAGAACACAGGCCGGCCGCTGAAAATTTCATCGGTACAGCCCTGAGAACAGGCCACACACGGCCGAATTTCATCCGCTCTTCCCTCAAATGCTTTTTTAGGCCAATATGGATCAGCGATGAGAACACGACCCAAGTTAACCATATCAGCGTATCCGTCACTTAAAATCTTTTCTGCCATTTCCGGAGTAGAAATACGGTTTGATGCAATAACCGGCACAGATACTGCTTTCTTTATATTCAGAGCAAGAAATGCATAGGCGGATTTTGGCAAATCCATGGGAAGCTGAGGTGTTCTCGATTCGTGCCAGCCACCTGTGACGTTAATTGCATCGACACCTGCTTTTTCATAAACTTTTGCAATTCCGGGAGATTCAGCGTCAGTGTTGCTCCCTGGCACAAAGTCATTGCCTGCCATACGTACGGTTAAGGGATAATCCGAACCTAAAGACTCTCTTAGCATCTCCAGAAGTTCTTTTGGAAATCTTATCCGGTTTTCAAAGCTTCCGCCATATTCATCTGTTCTTTTGTTTTTCAATGGAGAAAGGAACTGATTAATAAGATAGCCGGCGGAAGCAATAATCTCCACACCGTCGAATCCCGCCTTCCGGGCTCTTAAAGCTGCTTTTACAAAAGATTTTTGAACCTGTTTTATATCATCAAGTGTCATTTCCTTAGGGGTTGTTCTGGAGTATTTTGAATACAGGGCCGACGGTGCGATTGGCGTTTGATTGTCGATTAGAAACGGATGAGAATATGCTCCTGCATGAAAAAGCTGGATCCAGACTTTTGCTCCTTTTGCTTTTATAATTCCGGTGAGCTTTTGAAAAGAAGGGATGGCATCGTCATTTGCCAGGGAAAGAGCAAGTATGCCGGATCCTAAAAAATCTACTCCTACCGGCCCCACGGTAATAAGGCCTGCACCCCCTAAGGCTCTTTCCTTGAAGTAATTGTAGTATCGATCATTGAGCTTGCTGTCGTAAGAATAGAGCAACCCTAAAGAGGGGTAAGCAATCCTGTTTTTTATTTCCAAGCGGTTTATTTTAATAGGGCTAAACAGGTAATTATACATGAATTCCTCCTTTATCTTTTTTTGTCATATTCCGTATAAGGTAAGATGGCAGTATTTGATAAAACATAGTCAACTTAGGTCTATATGTCAAAAACAACTTCTTTAGTATTGATGGCATCGTAAAAAGTCCCATCTACTGCGTTGCAGCGTTTTTTCAGACACTCGGCATACTACATGTATTGCCTCGTCCCTGAAAAACCACTGCGCCTTTTTACCCCGCTGATTTTTAGCGGGGGTATATGGAACTTTTTACTTAGCCATCGGTTATACTTTTTACGAGTTCAACAGTATTAATTTGGCCTATTGAAAAATATGCCCAAATGAGCATTCACATGAAATCAACCGGCAGTAAGGGTCTTCGCGAGATCTTTTAGCGGCTTACGTATTGTTCTTGACAAACAGGGCTATTTTCAATATAATATAATTAAAAAACTGTAAAATAATAACTTCTTATTAGTGGAGAAGTGATGGATACTTTGGCTGGTGACATTTCCTCCATTGTTTTTAGGCGGGCGGTTAGTATTGATTCGGGAAAGATTTCCCTTGACCGCCAGATGTTAAATTTTCTTTCAAAATTAGACGGCAAGAAAAATGTCGGCATGATCTCCCAGACTGTCGATATGGACATGTCTACAATCAGGTCTGTAATACCCAAACTGATAAAACTCAAACTCATTGAAGTGGTTAAAGAGAATATCCCTACACTTGATGAGAATTTTTTGAACTTCTTAAAAGATCAATTATCATTAAGTACCGGTCCCATAGCCCTGGTGATGGTAGAAGATGCGATAAGAGATATAGGCCATGATACATCGGCAATCCCGATAAGCCGTGCAGCAGAACTTATAGAATTAGTTTCCCGCCAGATTTTGGATACGGAAAAAAGGACGTCTTTTATACAAACCATGCTGGGAAAAATTAAATAAATGTAGTTATAAACATTATATACGGAGGACCCTTCCATGATTGTCAGGTGTGAGGAATGCGGCAAGAAATACAAAATTGACGAGACCAAAATCAAAGGAGAGACGGCACGTGTCAAATGCAAGGCCTGCCTGAATATGATTGAGGTTATTAAGCCTAAACTTGAAGAAGAAAAAGAACAGATATCTGAAGACCTGGTTTCCTTATCCTCTATTGCAGAAACTGCATCTGAATCGGCGGGAATCAGAGAGGAATATAAGCCTACCGTGAGTGAAGAACCGCCCCCTCGGCGAGTATCGGAAGTCCCGCCTAAAAAAAAGTCTTTCGGATTAGGCGGCTTAACAATCGGCACAAGACTCCTTATTATGTTTCTGGCCTTTGTTGTCATCATGGGTGCCGTTCTGACTTTTGTATATCTGAGATATGTGCCCTCATTGATGTCCGAGCAGATCAATTTAAGAACATACTCTATCTCCCGTTCCTTCAGTGCCGCAGTCTTGCAGCCCCTTCTTCTGCGTAACTACCTGCGTATAAATAAAACCGCTGAAATTAATTCTCAACTTCCCGGTGTGGCTTATGTGTCAGTTTTTAACAAAAAAGGGATCGCTATTGCAGGAATCTTTGGTGACTTAAAACGTTTTTCACCAGATTTTGTTGCAAGGGTTAAAAGGGAAGGTTTTCCAAAAGAGTTATCCCTGCAAAACCGTATTCCACGAGGGAAAAAGGAGAGTGCGAAAGGTCTTATGGTGGGAGACCAAAAGATACATGATGTGGCGATTTCTATTGGAGACACCGGTGGAGAGGCTCATGTTGGAATATTTACTGAGGACGTGGAAAAGGCCGTTCGCAGTAGTCTTACGCCTCTTTTAGTAACCATGGCTGCCATGGCAATTCTGGGAGGTTTGGGCTTTCTTATAGTAGCCCGCAACATTTCAGGCCCCATCAGATCATTAACAGATGAAGCACAACGGATCAGCCTTGGTGAAATTGACCATCCAATAAGCGTAAAGGGGAGCGGGGAGATTGCAGAACTTGCCGCCTCATTAGAAAGGATGCGTTTTTCCGTCCAGGCGGCTATTGAACGTTTGAGACAAAGATAGGCTACAATATAAATCTACAGATGGAGAAAATGATGAAAAGAACGCTGGTTTTAATATTAATAATATTTACAATACTCCTTTCGGCCGAGTTCCTGGCCGCAGAAACCTACCAGCTATCCATGCTGCCCCGATATTCCTCTGAAGAGATAAATCGGAGAATTTCTCCGCTTGCCAGGTATCTAACCAAGAAGATCGGTACTACCGTTGAGGCTGTCATTACCAACGACTTTACCCAGTATGAAAAGCGTCTTAAAAACGGTGAGATTGAGATCGGATATGAAAATCCATACATCTATGTTCGGGTTTCCGATTCACAGGAAGTACTGGCCATGGCTCTAAAAGGTAAAGGGGGCGACAGGTTTCGTGGTATTATTATTGTCAGGGCCGGCAGTAACCTCGTCTCTATTGATGATCTGAAAAACAGGAAAATATCTATTGTCGGCCGCACATCTGCAGGTGGATTTCTATCCCAAAAACTTACTTTAATGCAAAAAGGGATAGCTGTGGAAAAAGATTGTCAGATAATTGAAGCGATGGATAATAAGCAGGAAAATGTGATTTTTTCTGTTTATACCGGTGAAGCAGACGCTGGATTTATCCGCGAGTCGGCCCTGCACATGGCAGACAAGTTTGTCCCCGCCTCTATGATAAGGGTAATAAACAGGTCGGCCTGGCTTCCAAACTGGGCATTGTCAGTAAACCGATCTCTCCCGGAAAAAAAGAAAAAGGCCATTCAAAATGCTCTGATAAGTTTAAAAAAGAATAATTCTGTATTAAAGGCCCTTACAATCACGAGCTTCAGGGCAGCTACAGATGAAGAATATGACACTGTGCGTCAGGCATCGGGAATGGAAATACCTGAAAGAAAGAAGTAAAAAAAAATGAAAAGAATAATAATATTTCTGGTTGTATTGATTATCTCCTTTCCTACATATATATTTGCGGAAGAAACTTATGAGCTGTCCATGCTTCCCCGTTACTTCCCAAAAAGAATAAGAAGCATGATTGATCCATTGGCGAATTATTTGGCTCAAGAAACCGGGCTTTCGATAAAGGCGGTTTTAACAAAAGATTTTACAGAATACGAAAACAGCATTAAAAGCGGGGATATTGAAATCGGCTATCAAAATCCTCTGGTCTATTCAAAGGTGTCTCAAGCCCATGAGGTCCTTGCAATGGCCGTTAAAGGTTCCGGAGGGGATAAATTTCGTGGGATCGTTATCGCCCGGCCGGATAGCGGGATTGAATCAGTTACGGATTTGCGGCATAAAAAGATTATGATCGTAGGCAAGACTTCTGCAGGCGGGTTTCTTTCCCAGAAGATGACTTTGTCTAAAAACGGAATTAATGTACAAAAAGATTGCGCTATGGAAGAGGCATCAGATAATAAACAGGAAAACGTAATAATTTCCGTTAGTATTGGGGATGTAGATGCCGGTTTTATTCGCGAATCAGCACTTCATATGGCGGACAAATATATCCAGCCTGGAACTATTAAGGTAGTTTCGAATTGTGCGTGGCTTCCCAACTGGGCTTTTTCTGTAAACCGCAGCCTCCCTGATGAAGCAAAAAACAAGCTAAAAAATGCTATTTTAAAGTTAAAAGAGGAATCCACTGTCCTTAAAGCTATGGACTTGAAAGGGTTTAGCCCCGCAGACGACAGCCAGTACGATATAGTGCGTAAATTAATCGAGTCATAAGTGCTAAGGCCTCACCGCACGAACCGACCCGCATTTATCTAATTTCACCTCTTGTCTTTTAAAAACCTTTTCAGGTTTAGAAGTTACAATTAAGGCTTTTTTGTGATATCCTTTAGTAAAAACCTCAGATGTCCAATACCACTGGGCACCGCTATCAGGAAAAAAAGGTTCGCTCTTATAAATACCTGCCAGTTCGCTCGAATCCGGTAGCCTCCAGTTCCGGTAGCCTCCAGTTGTCAGACCTTTTACGTAATTTTCGGCAGATTTATAATCGAGACATTTGTTCAGCATGGTCCGAGAATCTAATAAACACCATGTTAGACCTGTCTTTGAATCGGTAAAAGTGCCGTTATTATTTACAACATATCGCCTGCCAAGTGTTTTGAGAAGAGCCTTATTTTTATCCCTTTCCCTTCTTATTCTGTCTTTTTCCTGTCGTATCCTTGCCTGCTCCCTGCTACGCTGCTCATCTATCCGACGCTGTTTTAAAGTCCGATTTTCTGTTTGCAGACGCATTAGTATAGCTTTTGCATAGTCGACATACGGTCCTGAAGAATTATAACTAATATAGTTTTCCAACTCATATATTCTTTTAGATAGACTATGTTGCTCGTTTTTACTATATATAAGAACTGTTTCCCATTTTCTGATTTCGTCTATCTTTTTTGCTATTCTTGACAGTTCATTTCTTATCTCATCTTCTTTATCAGTATCAGGATGTTTTACGAGAAAGTTTAAATAAGATTTTGTAACTATCTTATAATTATTCCCTGCGCGTTTGATATGAGCCATCAGAAAATCGTAGTCTTTTTCATCCTGCAATTTTGTTTTCAGCTCGAATACTTCGTCTAAATGGTGGTTGTTTTTAAATATGTCAATAAACCTGCTGCACAGCTCAATGCCTCTTTCCCATTGTTTCTGCTGCTCACACAGGGCAACTTCCCTTATTAAGTAATTATAATATTCTTCCCCGGTACCTGAAATTAATTCCTCTACTGCGCTGATATGTTTGCCACCGGGATGCTTTGAAAGATAGGCCAGGTAGGCCTCAATGCGCTTACCGTAATCGCTTTGGGCAACCTTGGTTAATTTTTCATAATCTATATCATCGATTAAACCGGGTATTTCTGAAATTTTAATTTGAATTTCATCCGCATAAGCACCATCGGGATACTTTGTAAGATATGCGGTATAGATGGCTGTAGCTTCTTTTTCGTAACTTGAGTCAATTGATAGCGTTTCAACATTTTTTATGGTTGCCTGAAAAGCCTGCTCTTCAATAAGATTGTGAATTTCCCTTATCTTCTTTTCTGCCTCTTCAGTGTATGCATCCGGGGAGTGAGAATTAACATATTCTTTCAGCAATATTTCCTTTTCCTCCAGGGTTCTTAACTCTTCTGCCTGCACAAGAAGATTTTCATATTCGCTTTTCACCTGACCTTGTTTTATAACACGCATTGAAATCACAGCGCCGATGGTAATAAGAAGAAGCACACCAAACACCACGGCGGAAACAAGTAATAATTTTTTCTTGCCGGGTTTTTGCGCTGTACCAAGGAGTCTTTTGTAGCGTTCATCGGTAGGTTTTCCTTTATCATCAGACCGACCGGCTTCTCCGATGGGCCTGCGGTCTTCAGAATCCTCGCTTCTTATCTTCAGGGCTTCTGATAAAATATTCAAAAGAGGCTGATTAATTTCATTAGTCTTTTTCCCTTCAGATTCTTTGAGTTCAATTGAAGTATTTTCCCAGCTTATTATTTCATATGCCGCACTTCTACCTTTAAAGCTTCCTGTTTTAGCAGCTATCAATTCGCCATTTTGCAGAAATAAGCGCCCGCCCTTACTTGTGGTTTTTATTTCCAGCATACATGTAATTTTTTCAAACAAGGCCATCTGTAGAAAAGAAGCAAGGCTCATACCCTGAACCTGGCTTTCTTCATCAGCATCAAACTCTTTAAATATCCTTTCATTTAAGACCTTTGTTTTTACAAGTTTTTCAAGATCATCATAATCATTTTTTTTCATCTTGCTGCTGATATAACCAATATGTACAGTTATATTTTCAGGAGTTTTGAGCCATGGCCATAACGCGCCATAAAAAAATCCCTCCATTGTCTTTTTTAAAAATAAGGACTGTTCATTACGAATCCCCCGCAGGTATTTGATTGATGGATTGAAACGCAAAGAAACAGGCAGCGACTTCCCGGACGCTTTGCGCGGAGGGCCGAAAAATTCTTCAAGCTTTTTTTCCAGAGAGCCTACATCCCTCCCCTTTGATACGGCCTGATAGAGACTTCGCGTATTGTCATAGGAAGTTTTATGCATTTGCGGAATTTCGTCAAGAAGCTTGACAAGCTCTAAAAAGTCTCTTGTAATATTAAGATCTTTTTTAAGATCTATAAGTTCCCGGCTTTCAACCTTTAACCAGCTTGGGGCAGCCTTTTCGTTCATTACCCATATCTCCTGTAAAGAATTTTTCTAAATGAAAAAATTATTTAACATTTTAGCTTATTGAAAACCGGATCACCTGAATGCTAATTTGGGTATATTTTTCAATAGGCTAAATAAATACAAAATTATTTATTTTACCTACAGCAATTTTTATTCCAAATCAAGAGAACCTTATAAATCAAGTATAGATTCAGATAAACCTGTAACAGGTTAGCTTATGACTTGACACATAAACTCTCTTCACCTATGTTTTCCTTGAAGTAAAGAATTTTGATGGCGTCGTAAAAAGTCCGATTTAGACGGTTTCGTAAAAAGTTCAAATTCAAGGCGTGTCCCGCTAAAGCGGGATAATCATGAGGCGTACTAATCGAACGTTGAATGATTACGAAATGCAACACAACGCAGAAGTTGGCCTGTTTACGAGACCGTCTAAATTTGTTTTTCTATCTTTATAACAGGAGCATTGCCATGTACATAACATTCTACGGAGCAGCCAGGGAAGTGACCGGATCGATGCATCTTCTATCTGCCGGAAATGATCGGATACTTCTCGACTGCGGTATGTTTCAGGGTCGAAGGAAGGAATCGGCGGAAAAAAACAGGGTTTTGCCGTTTGATCCGGGAATTATCACTACTTGTATTCTGTCACATGCACACATAGATCATTCAGGGCGCATTCCTGTTCTGACAAAACATCAGTTTAAAGGACGTGTTATTTGTACCCGTGCAACAGCAGCAGCGTGCGAATATCTCCTGCTCGACTCTGCTCACATTCAGGAATCGGATGCAAATTATCTTAACTATAAAACCGTTCGCTCAGCGCTTTACAGGATAAAAGATTTGCCAAAGGGAAAAAATGACGAAATAAAAAAACTTTTAAAGAAAAACCGTCATCGACTCAATACCGACACGATTAACGATTTGATCGAAAAATACCGTTTGGAAGGAGTCCAGCCCCTTTATTCAACTGATGATGCCAAGCATGCCCTTACCTGCTTTGACGGCTATCCATATAATTATTCGGTACCCGTAGGAAAGGATATTACATGTACGTTATACGACGCGGGGCATATTCTCGGGTCAGCAATAAGCATGATCAGAGCAAGGGAAAATGGCCGGGATTACACAATTTGTTATACCGGAGATATAGGCAGGTTTGATAAGCCGATTATCAGTGACCCGACTCTAAATTTTTCAAAAGAAGACCGGGATGTGGATCTTCTGATTATGGAAAGTACTTACGGAAACCGCTTCCATGAACCGGTAGTCGATCTGAAACCTCACCTGAAAAAGGTACTTACTGATACATACAACCGGGGGGGAAGTGTTTTAATTCCAGCCTTTGCGTATGGTAGAACCCAGGAGCTTTTATATTTTCTCCATGAACTTTACAATTCAAAAGAAGTGCCCCGAATCCCCATATATGTGGACAGCCCCCTTGCAACAAAAATAACACGTGTTTTTGGAGAGCATCCAGAAGTTTATGACCAGGAAACCCATGAGACTTTCCTTGAGCATGGGCAAAATCCTTTTTCTTTTGACAAGATTCATTTTGTAAAATCGGTAGAAGAATCAATGGCGCTCAACCGGGAAAAAAAGCCCCATATAGTTATTTCAGCCTCAGGGATGTGTGAAGCCGGCCGCATTCTGCATCACCTGCGTTTTAAAATCCACAATCCGAAAAATACTATTCTTATCGTTGGTTATATGGCTGAGCATACCCTAGGCAGGCGTATTCTAGAGCAGGGGAGTGAATATGAAAAATCAGGCAGGAGTGGTCCACCGCCCGTGGTGAAGTTTTTCAACAAGGAGTATCCCTTAAAAGCACATGTTGTTGAGCTTGGCGGCTTCAGTGCCCATGGAGATAAAAATGAGATGCTCCGTTTTATTAAGGAATCAAATATGCGGATAAAAAAGATCGCTGTGGTTCACGGTGAGGAGGACCAATCAATTTCTTTTGCCCGGCACCTGAACAAAGAGGGATTTACGGCCATCGTTCCAAAAAAAGGTGAAACACTGCAAATAAAATCCTGACATGGCCAAAGCGGATATATAAAAGACGAAACCTATGGACAAGCTTATTTTAAAATCCAACATGTTGCTTTTACTCACCTCATTCATCTGGGGATTGGGCTTTGTGGCTCAGCGAGTTGGCATGGACTATGTCGGACCATTTACCTTTAACGGTATCAGGTTTGCCCTGGGCAGTCTGGTCCTTGTTCCACTTATTTTACTAGGTAAAAAACCAAATACTGCTTTATACACTCCTGTGCCGATTTTGAACTTCAAGATGAAGATTTTAGCCGGCTGCATGGCCGGTTGTGCCCTTTTTGCTGCCGCATCATTTCAGCAGATAGGGCTTGTATATACTACCGCGGGGAAAGCCGGATTTATTACCGGTCTATATGTAGTTATAGTGCCGATTCTTGGCCTGATGTTTAAGCAGCGCACAAACACGGGAACCTGGATTGGCGCATTTCTTTGTGCAGTAGGACTTTACTTTTTAAGCATCATGGAAGGATTAACTATTTCCTTTGGCGATTTTCTGGTGCTCGTCGGTGCCTTTCTGTGGGCCGGGCACGTACTCATTATCGGATGGCTTTCCCCGAGAATTGGATCAATCAAGCTCGCATGCACCCAGTTTGCAGTCTGCAGTGCCTTTAGCTGTATTACAGCAGTTCTTGTGGAAGTAATAACGTTACAAGGGATTTATCAGGCAGCCATACCGCTTTTATACGGCGGCCTGCTGTCAGTGGGGATAGCATACACACTTCAGGTTGTAGCCCAGAGATATACACATCCGGCTCATGCAGCCATTATCCTGAGTCTGGAAGCTGTATTTGCCGCTGCAGGGGGCTGGTTTATTTTAAATGAAACCCTTACAACACGTAGCTTGTTGGGCTGTGCACTTATGCTTTTAGGGATGCTTTTATCGCAGCTTTGGGGGATAATGTGGAAATCAAACCAGGAAAAACATGTCGTCGCAAATGACAAAGAACTGACCGGGATTTACGAAGCCGTTAACCATGAGAACGTTTAGTATAAGTACTCCTTTCTATTATCTCTTCATTCATTAAATCTTTATAGTATTTTTTACAAAAAGGACCGATTTCATCTCCGGTAACCTGCTCGTTATAGATAGGATCGGCGGTAATCGGTTCATTACCTTTAACTTTAGTTAAATTTAGACACTGTTTTGGAAGGATTCTGCTAAAATCATAAAGTTTTCATCTTAGGCAAGGGATTTCGAGCTTGACATTCAATAGGGTTATCTACTAAGAATTTCAATTTCAAAACAGTTTCCTATTTTGCATTTTGACAGCGCTTCTGCGCCGCTGTTCCGGTTTACAGGTGTCAATTTGTAATCTTTTAAACAACCAATCCGTTTTATACATTTATTTTATCCAACCAACACAAAAGGAGGTATCATCATGAAATTAAAAGGAATTATTATTGTTCTGACCCTGGGAATAGTCCTCGTTGGAACCCAGGCTGTTGCAGGTACACTTGAAGACGTTAAAGCCAAGGGAATCTTGACCTGTGGTATAAGCGAAGGAGTCCCCGGTTTTTCCATTCCGGACTCTTCCGGCCGCTGGGTGGGATTTGATGTTGATATGGCCCGTGCGGTTGCCGCTGCCGTTCTTGGTGACGGTAACAAAGTAAAATTTGTCCCCCTTGCTTCCAAACAAAAGATCGTGGCTGTTTCCTCCGGCCAGGTTGATCTTACATCCCGTACCACCACCTGGACAATGAAACGCGATGCCAAACAGGGCGTGGATTTTACCACCATTGTTTTTTATGACGGCCAGGGCTTCATGGTGTCCAAGAAATCCGGTATAACATCTGCAAAACAGCTCAACGGCGCAACGGTTTGTGTGACTGCCGGCACTACAACTGAGTTGAATCTGGCAGATTTTTCGCGGGCAAACGGCCTTAAGATGGAAGCAGTAGTATTTGACGGCAAGAAAGAAGCTTTTGGCGCTTATACTTCAGGGCGATGCGATTGCTTCACAACCGATTTTAGTCAACTCGCTTCTTTTCGGACAACTGTGGCCGATCCTGCCAGCCATATTATTCTTCCGGAAATCATCTCCAAAGAACCCCTTGCGCCTCTGGTACGACATGGTGATAACCAATGGAAAGACATTGTCACCTGGGTTATTGTCGGCCTTATTGAAGCCGAAGAAAACGGCATTACCTCCGCAAACGTAATGTCCATAAAGAAGAGTTCCAAGAATCCTGTGGTTCAGCGTATGCTGGGCGTTTCAGGCAATGTCGGCAGTTTTCTCGGCCTTGACAATGATTGGCTGGTGCGTGCCATAAAGACAGTGGGTAATTACGGCGAAATTTACGATCGTAATTTCGGTCCTAAAACTAAATTAAATATTCCCCGGGGCCTGAACAGGCAGTGGAAAGACGGCGGCCTGCTTTACGCTCTGCCGATTAGATAATCAACACACCAACCCTGTCATGCCCTTTCCAATGCGCATG
>DAOWEJ010000038.1 GCA_030638575.1 Deltaproteobacteria bacterium
AAGTGTTACTGCCTGATCGTTTGCAACCGGCGCATCATTGACCGGATTAATTGTAATGTTGACCGCAGCGGTGTCTGTACCACCGTTTCCGTCACTGACAGTATAGGTAAAGCTGTCAGCGCCGTTATGGTTTGCAACCGGTGTATAGGTCAGTGTGCCGTCACCGTTGCTGCCCGCCGTACCGTGGGCCGGCTGGGTAAAGTCATCGATACTGATGGTGTCCCCGTCAGGATCGCTGTCGTTGGTTAAAACAGCAATGGCGGCTATCTGTGTATCCTCATCCGTGGTGACGGCATCATCGACTGCAATAGGCGGGGTGTTGCCGGTTGCCGAAGTGATCTGATGGTTGATGGTTGCTATCGCCTCAGAGGACGAGCAGGAACCAAGGCTGCGGGTCATGACTTTAATATAGTTTTCGCCGATATCACTATTGTCGGCAGCCCACAACCAGACAGCAGTTGTGGAGTAGTCCTGAACTGTCTGATATGCACCTCCGGTAGCCGGTCCTTTATGCCAGAATTGGTATTCGTACTCACCTGCGCCGCCGGAACCATTGGCTGTAAACGTCACCACTGTTTCGGCAGGAGACGGACTATTAGGAGAGGCAGATACCGTTACACCTGTTGCAGCCTGGGGGCTTACTTTGTAGCTCAGATATGTGTATGCCTCAGAGGACGAGCAGGAACCAAGACTGCGGCCTTTTACCTTTACGTAATTATCGCAAAGATCTCCGTTATCGGTAGTCCATGTCCAGGTATCGGAAGTAGAATAATCCTGAACCATTTGCAACTCGTTGTTGGTCGAAGGCCCTTTATGCCAGAACTGATATTCATACTCACCGGAGCCGCCCGAGGCTGAAGCGGTGAACGTCACCGAAGTTCCAGGAACAGACGGACTATCAGGCGATGCGGACAAAGTTACATTCGTTGCAGCCTGGGGGCTTACCTTGTAATTCAGATTTGTATACGCCTCATAGGACGAACAGGAACCGAGACTGCGGGTTTTTACCCTTACGGAATTATTGCAAAGATCTCCGCTATCGGTAGTCCATGTCCAGGTATCGGAAGTAGAATAATCCTGAACCAGTTGCAACTCGTTGTTGGTAGAAGGCCCTTCATGCCAGAACTGATATTCATACTCACCGGAGCCGCCTGAGGCTGATGCTGTAAATGTTACCGATGTACCCGGAACAGACGGACTTGCAGGTAAGGCGGAAAGATTTACATCCGTTGCAGCCTGGGGGCTTACCTTATAACTCAGATATGTGTATGCCTCATAGGACGAGCAGGAACCGAGACTGCGAGATTTTACCTTTACGTAATTATCGCAAAGATCCCCGGAATCGGTAGTCCATGTCCAGGAACTGGAAGTAGAATAATCCTGAACCGTCTGATATTCACCTCCGGTAGCCAGCCCTTTATGCCAGAACTGATATTCATACTCACCGGAGCCGCCCGAGGCTGAAGCGGTGAACGTCACCGATGTACCCGGAACAGACGGACTATCAGGCGAAGCGGAAAGACTTACATCCGTTGCAGGTTGAGGGCTTACCTTGTAGCTAAGATATGTGTATGCCTCAGAGGACGAGCAGGAACCGAGACTGCGAGATTTTACCTTTACGTAATTATCGCAAAGATCTCCGTTATCGGTAGTCCATGTCCAGGTATCGGAAGTAGAATAATCCTGAACCATTTGCAACTCGTTGTTGGTCGAAGACCCTTTATGCCAGAACTGATATTCATACTCACCGGAGCCGCCCGAGGCTGAAGCGGTGAACGTCACCGAAGTTTCCGGAACAGACGGACCCTCAGGCGATGCGGACAAAGTTACATCCGTTGCAGCCTGGGGGCTTACCTTGTAATTCAGATTTGTATACGCCTCATAGGACGAACAGGAACCGAGACTGCGGGTTTTTACCCTTACGTAATTATAGCAAAGATCTCCGTTATCGGTAGTCCATGTCCAGGTATCGGAAGTAGAATAATCCTGAACCATTTGCAACTCGTTGTTGGTAGAAGGCCCTTCATGCCAGAACTGATATTCATATTCTCCTGTGCCGCCTGAGGCTGATGCTGTAAATGTTACCGAAGTTCCCGGAATAGACGGACTTGCAGGTAAGGCGGAAAGACTTACATCCGTTGCAGCCTGGGGGCTTACCGTGTAAATTAGATATGTGTACCCTTCATAATCTGAGCTGGAACCTACATTTCGAGCATATACCTTGATTATATTTTCGCAAAGATCACTTGTATCAGTGTCCCACCCCCATGCGTTGGATGTAGAATAGTCCTGAACCGTCTGATATGCACCTCCGGTAGACGGACCTTTTAGTAAAAATTTATATTCATACTCACCGCTGCCTCCTGTGGCTGAGGCAGTAAATGTTACCGCACTGCCGGGTACGGCCGGACTCTCAGGAGAGGTAGAAACAGTAACATCAATTAATGGCGACTCCTCTGCCAGAGCGCAGTTAAAAAGATTGCCCGGAGTTGTTTGATCAACAGAAAGAAAGCAAAAAATCGGAAGAATTACTGCAAAAAAGATAAAAAACTTTTTCATCTTCAAGTTACCTTTCCTCACTATTCGTGAGTTTTACTGCATTAGCATATTTTAGTTTCCCTAAAAACCGAGCAAGCACTATAGGTTAGTTTAAAAATATCACGTTCCGTAAAGAACGTTAATGACATGGTAGTTATTTTAAAAAAAGCGAAAAGAGCTTAACAATATTCTACTTCCACTTCCGGAAAAGACGTTAAAATTGTCACAATTTTCTGCAGCTTCCCTGGTTTCAATATAATTGTTGCTTTATGCCATATAAGAAAGTTCTAAATATTCTGCGCTAAACAAGAGCAAATTTTATGCCAAAGCGGCAATTATTATATCTTCACTATATATTAGCAGTAAATCAAATATGTTAATGGAAATGGTGCGGAATAGATAAAAGGAATGAGTATTTCCACCAGGCGCTTTATGAACATAAAAATGTGCAGAAAGCATTTATATAAACATGAAGAACAAAATGAGGCCTTTGATAAACGTTCCCTTTTGCCTCCTACCTCTGGAAAGATCGCTTTTATCGAATCTAAGTACATATATTCTTAAATACGATTACGTATAATCTTTTATTTTCACCGCTGAGACGCAAAGCACGCAAAGAATCATTTTTTTATTGCTTTCCGCTGAGAGGGCGGAAAGCAATAAAAATTTATCCCTACGGGAAAAAATAATTTGATATAAAAACATTTAGTTGTAACAATATAAGTGCTGATTGATTTTCCTTTGCCGTCCTCTCAACGGCAAAGGAAAAAACTTTTAACTCTGCGTCCTCAGCGTCTTGAGCGAAGCGGGCGGTGAAAGAAATCTATATAAAATACGTCATCGAATTAACGAATTAGAGCACTAAGTAACGTTTTTGCGAAAAACATTTTTCAAAGATCTTATATAATAGAAGCCTTGACTGAAACTTGATTTGACTCAAATTATAATTAAATTATTGAGATTATTGAGATTATGTTTGAAAACAACCGGTTGTTATGTTTTTTAAGATCGATTAATGAAGCACCCTGCGGGCGATATCTTCCACTTCATCAACATCAAGGGGTTTATTTAGGTACCGGTAAATGCCATATTGCTCGGCAATCTCCAGGTAGCTATCTTGAACAAGGGCTGTTACTATCACTACGACTGTAGAAATGCCTGATTTTCGGATGTTTTTCAAAACTTCCAGGCCGTTCGGGCTAGGCATTTTAATATCCAGAAATAAAAGCCGGGGTTTTTCTTTGCCAAGGAGTTCTATCGCTTTGGTTCCATTGTCAACCATAACCAGGTTATATTCGTCTCCCAGCATGGCATCAAAAGAATCTAAAATTCCCTGATCATCATCAACCACAAAGATAGATTCTTTGCTGTTTTTCATGGCGGATCTCCTGTTTAGTTATAAGCTATTGTATTAACTTTTAAAATGGCCTTCATAATTACAAAATGTCGTTTTTTGGTACAATAAACCTATAAGCAAAAAGAATGCCACAAAAAGTAAGGCGCCATAAAATAATCAGCTAAATAGTCAGCTTGTTTTAAACGTGGAGGCTATTCCACGCAATAAAATACAGTGATATCTGGATGTTATATAAAAAATAACGGCAGGCTAATAGGTATGTTTTTAGACAGGCAAGTAAATACGAAAAAGCGAACCTTCCCCTTCGGAACTTTCTACGTCTATTCTCCCCCCATGCTCGGTTATCACTTTATGAGTAATAGCCAAGCCCAATCCGGTCCCCATATCTTTGGTGGTAAAGAACGGATTGAATATATTTTTAATATCTTTCGGGGAAATACCGATTCCTGTGTCCTGGAATATCAAGGCTATCCAGCCATTTCCGACTGTCAACCTATGAGCATCTTTTGGGTGTTCTTTTTGACTGAATGTTTTTAAATATAATTTCCCGCCCGAAGGCATGGACTGCAAAGCGTTTCGGATAAGATTGTTAAATGCTTTTGAAAGCTGGCTCGCATCAGCCTGGATTAGAGGCAAATCGCTTGAGTATTCACGCTGACAATAAATTTGATTATTATCCATTTCCTCTTCTAAAAAATCGATTGTTTGCTCTAAAAGATATTTAATGTCTATTTTCTCAAAATTGTATTTGGGGATTCTTGATAGTTCCAAAAGGTCTTCAACGAGTCGATTAATCTGATTGAGTTCTCGCGGTACGGTTCGTTGAAACTTTTCAAGGAAGCCGGGCTTTTCTATTTTTCTTGGGAGCAGTTGTACAAAGGTTTTGATGGTTGAAAGCGGATTTCTGATTTCATGTGCCATACCGGCTGCCAGCGTACCGAGTCCTGCCAGCCGTTCCGCCTGTCTTATAGAAGTTTCAAGTTTTTTCAATTCAGTAATATCATGCAGGTTTAAAATAATTTCTTGTGGATTTTCCTTCCGGTCTTCAAGGATGCTGGAACCGATGAGAAGGACACGATCTTTGCCTTTGCTGTGAAGGTGGATTTCCTGGGGGGTTCTTTTATGCGGATTCTTTAATATATCTTGTATGTAAGTATCCAAATCAGTAAATTTTTTTAATGATTTTGAAAGACTGCTGCCTCTGTCAACAGGATTATCAAGATTTTCAAACAGATTTTTAGCAGCAGGATTAATAGTCGAAACTCTGCCGGCCATGTCCACAGATAAAAGGCCATCGCTCATGGCTGTCAACAGTTTATCCGTATAACGCTGCAGGCGTTTGATTTCCTCGAGCTGTCTTTCCAGTTGTTCCCTGTGTGTAAGGATCTCCTGGATCATGGAAGAAAAGTTTGAAGCAAGAACCTCCACTTCGTCCCTGGCTTGAACTTGAATAGTCCGGCTAAGGCTTCCACGGGCCGCCTCCTGTGTACTTAGTACAAGGTTCGCCAACGGGCGTGTGATTCTTTGGGCCGTCCATAGGGAAATCATTATTCCGACGGCAATTGCAAGCAAACCAATCGCAAGTATTATCCACCGAATCTGGCTGATTTGCTTTAGCATAGGAACCAGCGATAAACACACACGGATGGTTCCCCATCGCTCATCAAAACCGGTAGGGAAAAAAGGAATAGCAATATCAAGTCCTGGGATTTCACCGGTTTCCAGGGTAATTTCCTGGATTACCGATTTAACTGAAGACAGAGCTGTTCGACTGACTTCATCATCTAAAATTTTATTCTGGAGGTCGGCCCTCCCACTAAAGCCGGCCACCCGGCCCTCTTTGTCATGAAAGATAACATAAATAACAGCAGGGTCCTTCGCTGCCTGATTTGCCGACCGCTCCAGGGCGATATAGTTATATGTCAGTAAGTCGGCCATTGAAGCGGCAGCCAGACTCTGGGCAATTGAAACACCCCGCTCCTCAAGTTGATGCCGGATTGTTCGGCTTTGCAGGTAACCGAGTACCAGTGCCAGGGTTCCAAGGATAAAAAATAACATGCATGAGGTGGTAAAGATAAGGCGATAGCGTAAAGGAATAAATCGGGGTTTTCCAGAAGAACCAATTCCAAAACGTCCCCTTTTGTCCGATATCTGCGTTAGGCTCAATTTTTAATCCTCGAAATACTCAATGTATTCCTGCGGTTAAAATTTTTGCCTTCCTTGATCTTGAACAAAATTGAACATTTTGAAACCGGCTCTAAAGTATGTTTAAATAAGGGCTTGATCTGCATAAAAAAAATAAAAACTTTAAACTCATTGCTGGGTGGGCTCTGCCTTTAACCAGATTCGATGGAGAGTCATTGTATGGGCTCCCAGCGCACTGACATTTATCCCCTGTACATTGGCTTGATATACACGGTCTATACTTAAATATAAAAGGGGAATAATGGGTGAAGATTTCAAAACAAGAGCTTCTATTCGCTGGTACGTTTCAGCTCGCTTAACCGGGTCGACCATCCCGCGGGCGGCTAATAGCATTTTATCTACCTGGCTGTCTTTAAAGCGCATAAAGTTAACAGGAGAATCGGAAGCAAAAAGAGGGTATAAAAAGCTGTCCGGATCAGGTATATCCGCAAACCAGGCATATCGGTATATTTGCACAGCATCCGACTGTATATAGCCTTTAAATTCTTTCCAGTTGGTGATGAATTTGATTTTGACCGGTATCCCCAGGCGAGCCCAGCTTTTTTGAATAAAGTTCAATTCCGCCTTTGCAAAAGCAGACATGGAACCTGAAACGATCTCAAAAGGAGGAATTGGTCCGGTTTCTTGTTCCATGGCACGTTCTATATAGTCTTGAGCAACTTTGAGATCGTCGGTAACCATTCCCTCTGTTTTATGATAAGCCGGCATCCCGGGGGGTAGCACGGTATTGGCCGGTTCAAATTGTCCCTTATAAACCTCTTTCATCAATTTATTTCGGTCAATAGCCATTGAAAGGGCTTTTCGGAAATGTTGGTTTTTTAAAAAGGGATGATCTCCCCTTATGCCATAAAAAAGAAGACTTAAGGAAGGACGGTGAAACCATTGAAGCTCCTTTATTGAAGAAAGCTCTTGCCGTATATTCCCGTAAACCGGCATTTCATCCAGATCCCCATTTTTAAAATCGGATAGTACACGTTCAATTTGCCCGCCTGGATATATTCGATAATGTATTCCTTCCAAAAAGGCGGCTTTATCATAATAATCCGAAAAGCGCTGTAGCCGGATAGATTTGTCGTTTTTCCATGAAACAAAACGAAACGGGCCGCTGCCTACAGGATTCTGTGCAAATTCTTCTGCAGATTTCTCGACTTCTTTTTGTGGAACGATTGCTGCCTGGTACATACCAAGAGCAGTCAGGAAGGGAACGTGAGGTGCATTCAATCGAATCAATAAAATATGGTCATCTATTGTTTGCAGCCCTTCTACCCGATCAGTCTTATGGTTTCGAAAGGCTTGGGCACCTTTAATTTTAAGTAAGTGGGGTAAAATAGCCGGGGGAGGGTTCACCCGGAGGAGCCGACTTATGGAAAAGACCACATCGTGAACAGTGACCTGTCGACTGTTATGAAACCGGGCGTTTTGACGCAGGGAAAAACGGTAGACCTTTCCATTTTCTTCCACCTGCCAGGTTTTCGCCAGGGCAGGTAAAACCATCAGGTTGGGACCGAATTTGACCAAACCCTCAAAAAGTTGATGAACGATTGTTTCGCCATACCAATCTTGGACATAAGCCGGGTCAAGAGTTGAAGGATTATTCATTAAAGGATAACGATAGATGCCACCTATATTAATAGATTCAACCGATGACCTTTCCTTTTTCTGTGGTTTATCCTCTTGATCTTCCTGTATGCTGCAACCGGAAACGAAAAGAAAATATAAATAAGCAATACCGAGTAAAAAATAACAACTAAGTCGCGAAAGAGTCATTTTGGCCCATCCATCTCATAGTTGAACGATGTGAAGGATTTGATAAGATATCTTAGAAGCCGGCTGGTGAAACTATACATAGGCGTTTTGGATAACCTGTCAAAAAACGGAATTAGATGCGGAAAACACCTGCACCCTCTAAAGCAGGATGACAGGCTCATGTATTAATTGAAAAGCACCTTTTCTTTATTTTATAGGCTTATTTTTCTTTAAAATCAAGGCTTTTATATAGGGATGGCAGATATTTCATGCATTTATGCTTATAAATATTTTCGGCTGGTATTCTAAATATAAAACCACCTCAAATAATTGTAACAAGTATCAAATTTGTCACCATAAAAAAAGCACAGGCCAATTAACCTGTGCTTTTTTTATTGATAGGGGAAATCTGTAATAAAATTACATTACGGTCCAGCACCTCCGCTGGCCAGAACGGGTAGAGCATAAGTAGCTATCACAACACCAATAATGAACAGTTGAACCATCAGTTTTTTCATTTTCTCCTCCTTTTGTTCCTTGTTAAAAATATAACTATGTATTAAAAGATCCTGAGTCACAACTACTCAAAACAGTATATGAGCAAGGCGTGTGCCAATCGGGCGTTACTTTTTGAATATGATATAACTATATGAAATTACATCCTTATATCTTTTTACTCCCTTGCTGTTTTGTGAAATCACCAGAAAAAAAAAGCACAGTTTAAAGGATGCTGATGAGATAATGATTTACATGAATCCTGAAGTCCTTTATAAGGATGCAAGGTGCACATATATATGGGCAGTGCACATATATATGTGCAACTTTAATGACCGGGTTTAAAAAGGGTGTCTTGTCTTACACTGTTTTTCGGTTAAACTTAGAGGCATTATCGTGGGAAATAGAATCTCTAAACATGTTCGTATTCTGGTTGTAGATGATAATGAAGGGGCAAGAGAATCCCTTGAAGAAATTCTCGAGGAGGACTTCGACGTAGAATGTGTTGAAGACGGGCGGAGCGCTTTGGATATAATCACGAAAGAGGCGTTTGATATAGTTCTGTTGGATCTTGTTATGCCGAAAATGGATGGAATAGAAACATTGAAAAGAATCAAGGCGCACGATGAATCAATCGATGTTATAATGGTTTCCGCCACAGATCGTGCTCAGGAAGCTACGGATTCCATAAGGTCGGGTGCCTATGATTACATAACAAAGCCTTTTGATACGGAAGTCATTTTCAACGTAATCGAAAGAGCAATGCAAAAGCGCTCCCTGGAACGAGAGGTACGGTATCTGCGCTCTGAAGTTGAGATTAAATCCGGGTACAATCAGATTGTCGGCCAGTCCAGGAGTATGAAAGCCGTTTTTTCTCTGATTGAAAAAGTTGCGAACACCTCAAGCAGTGTTTTGATTACAGGCGAGAGCGGAACAGGAAAAGAATTAGTCGCCCGTGCAATTCATAATAAAAGTGAGCGAGCCCAAAAACCTTTTGTTGCGATCAATTGCGCAGCAATTCCGACGGAATTGATCGAAAGCGAGCTCTTTGGACATGAAAAGGGCGCCTTTACCGGTGCCTACAACAGAGGAGTCGGTAAATTCGAATTCGCAAATGGTGGAACAGTATTTTTAGATGAAATTTCAACTCTAAAAATCGAATTGCAGGCCAAGCTTTTGCGTTTCCTTCAGGAACAGGAATTCACCCGCGTGGGCAGCCATCGTACGATAAAAGTGGACGTACGTATGATTGCAGCTACGAACATCCAATTAAAAGAAATGGTGCGGCAAAATCGTTTTCGTGAAGACCTCTATTATCGGCTTAATGTTATACCGATTGAACTTCCCCCCTTGCGCTCCCGTAAAGGAGATATTCCCTTTTTGGTGAATTATTTTATTAAAAAATTTAATAGCCAGTTGAGCGAAAAGATTACAGGAATAACTCCTGCTGCCATGGCCGTTCTGGAAGACTACCGGTGGCCGGGCAATATTCGTGAATTGGAAAACCTAATTGAAAGGCTTTTAGTATTAAAATCAGACGGCCTTTTTATTGATGAAAAGGATCTGCCATTCGATCTATTGTTCAATGATGATTTTTTTAAAGATAGAAAGAATCTCAAAAAAGGTTTATTACAGGCACGCCAGACCTTTGAGCGCCAATTCATATTGCGCACTTTGCAAAGATTAAATTGGAATCAAGCGAAAACAGCTCGAAGGCTAAGAATCCATCGAAACACGCTTATGCAGAAAATCAAGGCGCTGGATATCAAAGTCGGGAAATATAAATAATGAGATTACCGCTTTTCCCCCTTCATGTAATCACTTTTCTTTTTTTTATCAATTAGGACTTTGTAAAAAGTTCGATTTTGCTCCTTTTGTTAACAATTTTAGATGCACTGAAATATGTGCATTTTCATAGTAAGCCCTTCCCCGTCAGCAACCCTAACCTATAAATAAATATGGTTCTTCTTCAATTTAGTTGGAGAAGAGGGTCCAAGGGGTCCAGGCTTCGCCTTCGGCTACGCCCGGCAAGCAAGGATTCAAGGCCCGCCCTGTCGCGACTCGGTGATTACTTAAAGTATAGGCTAAGTTTCATAATGATAATCATTTATTGACAATATAGTAAGGGTGATGGGTCTGGGCCAGGGGTTTGTTTTCTAAAGACTTTATAAGCGCTTTTAACATTCTTTCGATTTCCGCTATGTCTTTATTCAGTGTACCCAATTCACCTTTTTCAATTAAATATAAATCCCCTACTAATAATATCTATGTTTCCAATTCGCATACAGACCCATGAGATATGTAAAGCATCCTAATGTAATCCATTGTTGTCTTTCTTCCTTTGGGAATTTTGATGTTATTTAATATATCTCTAAACAGAGTCTTTATGACTTTTGCCGGACTTTCAAGTCTTTGTAATTCTTTAACATTTTTATCCGCCTGTTCTATGGCGGATCACTCGAACCCTTGAATCATTGCTTGCCGGGCGTAGCCGAAGGCGAAGCCTGGACCCCTTGTACCCTCTGGGATAACACCTGTTCAATTTGAGATAACCCATTTATTTTGACTTAATTAACTACAACTAATCAGGAGATGATCCATAAATATTATAAAATCAAAATATTTGTCTGTGGCACAACTATTGCTACATTATATTTATTATATTTGATGGCTTCGTAAAAAGTCTCATCTACTGTGTTGTAGCAGTTTTTCAGGAACTCGACATA
>DAOWEJ010000044.1 GCA_030638575.1 Deltaproteobacteria bacterium
ATAATTGCGAGTCCTTAAATTTATTGGTACGCCCGGCCCGATTCAAACGTTCTACCTACGGATTCGAAGTCCGGCGCTCTATCCAGCTGAGCTACGGGCGCAAATTTAAACCTCTGGAAAACGCCCCCTTTTACCCAATTTCTGTGTCATACTCAGATTTTAATCCTCGAAATACTCATTTGTATGTCTGCGGTTAAAATCTTCGTATTCCTTGTAATTGAACAAAATTGAACATTTTCCAAAGGTTTAAACAAATAAAAAAAATATGGGGTGAGTGAAGGGGTTTGAACCCTCGACAACCGGGGCCACAACCCGGTGCTCTACCACCTGAGCTACACCCACCACAAGGAAAATATTTCAGTACCAGATTGTTATATCCATTTCAAGAACAAAATCAAAGGATATTAACTTTTTTGAAATTAACCGCCCCGGTACCATCTAAATGAGCTACAGGGCCCCGATATGCGGGATCTACGCTTCGCTTCGACAGGCAAAATAACACGGATTGATACAGGCATTTACAGCTAAAAAATATAAAACTGTTATTGACCGGAAGTGTGCTCTACGAGTATATACTGTCCATATTTAATAATAACCACTGAGGACACTGAGAATTTTTTTTATCTGCCGATAGATACCGGCAAATAAAAAGCTGTCAACCACTTCGTGGCAGATAAGCGCAGACTTCGAAATTAACAATAACTACTTTCCGAAGGAATTAATTCTTTTGTCCAATGATCGTCTTCTCCCCATTGGACAAAAAATAGAAAACACTCTGTGATCTTTGTGCCTCTGTGGTGAAAATATTACGGAGAAAAGGCATATTTAATGACAAAATTCCATATTTTTGTAATGCGGGCTATTCTTGGTGCTGTATTTGCCGTAATCCTGACACGTATGTTTTACGGCAGGGTTGAAATATTTTATGTTGCAGGACTTGCCATTATTCTTGTTGGGCTTTCATATTTTGGGGAGTATTTGAGAAACAGAAAAAACAGATAGAACCAATTTTATAACCCCATCTAATGCATGATAGTCCCGCTGGAAGCGGGATTGCAAACCGATTCAAAATGCTCATCCCGCCATCAGCGGGACTCCGTTTTTTCATCGGATTGAGCCTTGCGCTCAAGCATTATGTGAGGCTCTAAAACAGGCTCTTTCATTTTAAGAAAAAGAAAAAATCATAGTGCACGGATTTACACAGATATTCACAGATATATTTTTATGGTAATTGTTTTTATATCCTTTCAATCTGCGCTCATCTGTGTCCAAAATAAAGGAGCACCTATAATTGAAACAGATTATTCTCGGAACAGCCGGTCATATCGATCACGGAAAGACCTCTTTAATCAAAGCCCTTACAGGCACTGATACGGACAGGTTAAAGGAAGAAAAACTTCGGGGAATAACAATTGAACTCGGATTTGCATCTTTAGATCTTCCCAGCGGGCAGCATATCGGGATTGTTGATGTTCCAGGTCATGAAAAATTCATCAAAAATATGGTTGCGGGCGCCACCGGAATAGACATCGTGGTTATGGTTATTGCGGCAGATGAAGGTGTAATGCCGCAAACCAGAGAGCATATGGAGATATGCACACTTTTGGGTGTAAAACACGGCTTTGTCGTTCTAACCAAGATTGATCTTGTAGATGAAGAGTGGCTGGAACTTGCCATGGAGGATGTTAAAGAATTTATCCAGGGAACCTTTTTAGAAGATACTCCGATAGTACCTGTATCATCAACAACAGGCCAGGGCATCCCGGAATTTATTAAAACCCTTGACGAATTGAGCACTAAAATCCCTGAACGAACTTCAACCGGCCTATTCCGCCTCCCCGTAGATAGGGTTTTCACCATGAAGGGCTTCGGTACAGTTATTACAGGATCTCTGATTTCCGGACACATTAAGGTTGGAGATACCATCATGATCTATCCTTCTTTAACTACTTCAAAAATCCGGGGGATTCAGGTCCACAACCAGAGCGTAAATGAGGCTGAGGCAGGAATGCGCACTGCCATCAATTTCCAGGGGCTTGAGAAAGCATCTGTAAATCGGGGGGATGTTCTGGCAAATCCAGCTACTTTAACGGCAAGTTATATGGCTGATGTATCACTGAATTTTCTCTCCAGTAACAGCAAACCTGCTAAAAACCGCATGCTGGTCAGATTCCATACGGGCACCAGCGAAGTGCTGGGCAACATGATATTGCTCGAAAAAGAAGAACTCTATCCGGGTGAAACCACCGTAGTCCAGCTTCGACTCGATTCTCCCGTTGCCCTTGTAAAGGATGACCGGTTCGTTTTACGCAGTTATTCCCCAGTGCGGACCATAGGCGGAGGACATGTTCTGAACCCGATCCCACAAAAACATAAACGTTTTAAACCTGATCTTATTAAAGGAGTAAAAAGCCTTGTAAGTAGCGGACCGGAAGAGATCACCTCCTATCATGTTGATGAATCCGGTTATCGGGGGCTCTCTTTTTCCAACCTTAAATTAATGACCAATGCTGCTGAAAAGCAGCTTGATAATATCATTCAAGGACTATTGTCCAAAAAAACCATAATCCAAGTCGACAGGGAAAACCGAATTTACATTCATAAAAATACTTTTGATAAGCTAAGCAAAGAAATAAAAGATCATCTTGGCAGTTATCACAATAATTATCCCTTAAAAGCCGGGATGCCCAAGGAGGAACTAAAGACCAAGTTTCCGCCTGCTATGAATTCAAAGCTTTTTAACCTTATGCTGAATCAGATGATAAAAAGCAATGATATCGCCGCCGAAGAAGAAACCGTTCGTCTGGCAGAACATAAAGTTACTCTTGGCGTGGACCAGAAGGGTATCCAAAAGAAAATTTTAGACACGTATATTAAGAGCGGGCTCACACCGCCGTATTTTAAAGAACTGGCCAAAGGCCTTGGTGTTGATGTGACAAGGGCAAATGACGTACTCACTCTTCTCGTTGATGAGGGTATTATAATAAAAACTAAAGAAGACCTTTTCTTTCACAAAGACGCAGTAAACGATCTGCAAAAAAAACTTGTCGATTTTCTTTCGTCAAAAGGGGAAATTACGACCCCGCAGTTTAAGGACATGACCGGCGTTTCACGCAAATTTGTTATACCGCTGATAGAGTACTTTGATTCAAAGAAGGTAACACTGAGGATCGGGGATATCAGAAAACTTAGAAAAGGGTAATTTAGGTAGCCGTTCACGGCTTGAAACTTGTCGGAGCGTAGCGTATATCCCAATAGCCTGCGGCCTTAGGTCCTGATGATTCCCGGCATTATCCAAGCTTGACAAACTTATTTTAGTGGCGTACTATACAATATATTTTATACGTCATTATATTTGGAGGTGCTATATGAATTCTAAATTAACATTACGGCTTGATGAAGA
>DAOWEJ010000078.1 GCA_030638575.1 Deltaproteobacteria bacterium
CCTTAAGGTAATACTTGCGATTGATAACGGCGGATGGTCAATGGACCCATATATATCGGTTGTCCAGACCCTTTTTGATTATGCACGGGCACAGTTCAAGGATGTAAAAACATACTTTTTTCACAACACCATCTACTCCACTATCTGGGAAGACCCCAGACGTTACAGAAAGCCGCAAAGGATTGAAAATTTCGCACGTTTAGATCCTGATACCCGTCTTGTACTTGTGGGCGATGCCAGCATGGCTCCTTACGAGCTGATGGCCACCGACGGTTCGATACACTTAGAAGACAGGAGCAGAACACCGAGCATCGAATGCCTTAAATTTATTGCCGAAGCTTTTCCCCATTCTGTATGGATGAATCCCATATCATCATCAATGTGGGGTTACACCCAGACCATCTCAATGATACGCCAGATTTTCCCCATGTTCGAGCTTTCCATTGACGGCCTTGAAAAGGCCGTGGCTCACCTTATGGCTAAATAAAATCGTTATTCTGCCTCCCAACTTCCCAACCTTCATGCCTAAATGCATGAAAGGTTTGATAGAAATTAAGATTTTGAAAATTGAGTCTATATGAATAGGATTGATTTATCAGGTTTTAAGTTCATCAGAAACTCTTCGCACGGCAGGCATAAGATATTTTTTATTTTAAGGCGTTCTTTGCCCCGATACAACAGACAGGCTTGTGCCTCAGGATAATCTTCTTTAAAAGCCACTAAACCCTTAAGCATTTTTGATTGTATCCTTGCCGTGTTTTTAACTTCTATGGCACAAAAGGTGTCCTTCCCGTAAACCACAAAGTCAACTTCATTTCCTGATTTTGTTCGCCAGAAGTAAAGATTGCATGTCTCTTCACTAAAATAATTCCACCCCCTGAGATGCTGAGCGACAAGGCCTTCTATTGCTGCTCCGTCGATTTCCTGGGGACTGTCTATTGGTCCGGCAGGACGGACAGACCTGAAAACCCCAGCATCAAAATAGTAAAATTTGGGATGAAAGGACAAATGCCGTTTGGCCCGTTTTGTAAAAACAGGTACGCGAAAGGATAGAAGCAAGTCTTCAAGAATTGAAATATAACCTTCAACGGTTTTGCGCTCAACCTGGCAATCTCTGGCAACTTCAGAGACATTCAAAACAGCCCCATGGGAAAAGCTGATCGATTCCAAAAACCGGCTGAAGGCACCGATATTACGGACAAGGCCTTCCATCTGGACTTCTTCTTTAAGATAAAGGGCAACATAAGCGTTTACTGCTTCTTTTGGGCTTGCAGCGTCCAATACCAGAGGAATCAATCCTATAGTAAGGGCCTCTTCCAAAGAAAATAGATCGCCTAACTCAGCCGCCATAAACGGATGCATAGTTTTAACTACTGCCCGCCCTGCCAGCAAATCGACTCCTGACCGTTTCAGCTTCCTTGCGCTTGATCCTGTCAATATAAAACGCCAGCCATAGCGCTGTTCCATAAGTTGATGAACCACGTCCAAAAGCTCGGGTATTTTTTGAATTTCATCTATAACAATTGTGCCGCCTGATTTATGTGCTTCGGAAACTTCACGCAGCCTCTCCGGTTTGGCTAAGTAAGCTCTAAAAACTTCCGGAGCAAGCAGGTCGATAAACAGGGCGTTCTTTAGATTTTTATGTACCCATGTAGACTTACCGGTACCTCGCGGCCCAAATAAAAAAAAGCTCTGTTTTGTATCCCGGAAAAAGCGAGTTATTGTTTCCATATATACTTCCTTTTTGGAATTTATGTTTCCATAATAGAGCTTCTTTTTGGATTATGTCAAGCAATATTGTGGGTAGCCATAAGGGAATAGAATTGATACGGTGCGGCTGAATAAGTCTTAACTATCTGAATGCTCTTTGTAACTACTCACGTAGTCAGGCTGAAGCTGTTTAGACTGAAGGCTGAAGGGGTCAGAAAAGTACGATTCCCGTACTTTGGCAGAATGTGATTCTTGCATCAAAGATGTCTTTTAAATCCGCTTTTTCCTAACAGTCTTCAGCCTTCAGCCTATACACCTGAGTTTATCTAAAGGTCTGGAATTTTACCCTTTTTCAAGCCTCATAGCTTCCGAATCTTCCAGCTTCCAAGCCTCATTGCCTCCCAGCCTAAATATTATATAGCCGGCAGGTATTTTCATATACAACCCTGGCCAGATCACCAGGCTCTTCCCCTCTTACTTCTGCCAGTTTTAAAAGCACGGATTTGACAAAGGCAGGTTCATTTCGGCGGGTTTTATTTTTCTCAGGTGCAGGTGTAAGATAGGGAGCATCTGTTTCAATCAGGATACGGTCTGTGGGAATAAGGGGGGCAAGGTTGCGCAATTTGGCGCCACGGCTTTTAATTGTCAGAATACCGGTTATCCCGATATAAAGGTTCAGTTCAAGGCATCGCTCAAGTTTTTCTTCATCGCCGCTGAAACAGTGTATAACCCCTTTTCTTCCAGTTTTAGGATGTTCCTCAAGGATTTCAAGAAAACGGCCGTTGCTGTCTCTTTCATGGAAAATAAGGGGGAGATTAAGCTCATCTGCAATCTCAATCTGCTTAATAAACCATCTTTCCTGATCTTCTCTCGGCGAATACATCCGGTTAAAATCGAGCCCGATTTCTCCCCATGCCTTAACCTTTGGGCTTTCGGCAAGTTTAACAAGAAATTCAAGTGCTTCTTTCGAACATTCTTTTGCATCATGGGGATGAAATCCGACTGATGCGTACAGGCCGGGTTTTGATTCGGCCAGGGTAACCGCCTTTGCTGAGCTCTTCTTATCTACACCCACGATCATAATCCCTGAAACACCGGCGTTATCTGCACGGCTCAGGACATCCTTGAAATCCTTATCATATATTCTGTCATCCAGATGACAGTGACTGTCGAATAACTTCATAATTAATCTCCAAATGCATGGTCAAAAGAAATATTTACAATAACGATAGCATCCATAAATCTCCTTAGTGGAGTTTGCAACTGAAAATAGAAATAAGAATCGTAACTGGTTCAAAGTTCCAAGGTTCACGGTTCAGGGTTAAACAGATGAGTTTATGGCTGTTAAGCTGATAAATTATGAACTATCTGAGCTCATCATGTAACACAGGGTACACCCAACCGTGAACTGTGAACCCTGAACCTCATAACCTGAGTTACTAAGAAACTAAATTGATGTTGATTATGTGCATTTATATTATTGCAATGAAATATATTTGTTGCAATAATCCGTCATATTCAATTTGAAATTAATTTATTACATTATAAATATGCACAAGTTTTTTTATGATTTAATGGAATTAATATGCTTTTTATTTTACTTTAATTGAATAATGAATTATAGAATGAGACCTTTGCAAAACGGCACTTTTTACCCGATTTCTGCGTCAGGCTCAAATTTCAATCCTCGAAATACTACATGTATTCCTGTGGTTGAAATCTTCGCCTTCCTTGAACTCGGACAAAAATTACCATTTTTCAAAGGTCTCAGACTGTTAATGGCATACAGATTGCTTATATATAAAAATTTGTCATTGTTCAATTGCCACCTTAAAACTTAAATTTGGAAATGCGCCTATGTTTTTCACTATTTCATTGTACGTTGCCCTTGCAATTTTAGGGCTTGGTCTGGTCTATAAAGCATCAACCTGGTTTCGTTATAGCATCGGTGTTGAAGCTGGAAAGTTTTCGGCCCAAACACGGGTTTTAAGGGCCATTTTAGGGATTGCTTCTGTCTTATTTGGCGTGAAAATATTAACGCTGATTAAGGTCTTTGTAATTGATGTAGTTTTGCAGGTAAGGATATTACGTCAGGATTTTTTAAGATGGCTTATGCACATCTGTATATATTTAGGTTTTATGCTGCTTCTTTTGATGCATGCCCTTGAAAACTTCATATCCGAGCCCCTTTTTACCGATTACTATTCGACTGTCAATCCTTTTATGTTCTTGAGGGATTTATTCGGCTTCATGGTAATAATCGGGATCGGTATTGCAATATTCAGGCGGTTTATTTTAAAAGTGCCACGTCTTAAAACCAACGCCATGGATCACTATGCTATCATTATTATAGCTGTTATTATGATTTCGGGCGTTTTTTTGGAAGCAACAAAAATTACGTCCCACACCGAATTTCAGATTATGGTAGAAGATTATGCCGGTCTAACCGCAGAGGATGATGCAGATGAAATAAAAGCGCTGGAAAGCTATTGGGTCAAAGAGTATGGTGTTGTCTCCCCCAATGTAAAAAAGCCCTTTGACACCGAGACTTTGGATCAGGGTAAAGAGTCCCATGAAATGAGTTGTGCCGAGTGCCATTCCAGGCCCCACTGGGCTTTTTTAGGTTATAGTACAGCCAAAATTATAACACCTGTAGCACTTGGTCTGGACAGGGCGAATATGCCTACGATCCTGTGGTATATTCATTTTTTAGCCTGCTTTATCGGTCTTGCCTATCTTCCCTTCAGCAAAATGTTTCATATCTTTGTCAGCCCGCTTAGTCTGCTTGCCAACGCTGTCATGGAGAAGGGAAAATCAGAACCCGCCAACATAGCCACCAGGCAGGTTATGGAGCTGGATGCATGCACCCATTGTTGCACGTGCACCTTAAACTGTTCCGCCGCTGTTTTTTTTGAAACTTTTCCCAATACCAACATCCTTCCTTCTGAAAAGATTATATCAATAAAGGCCCTTGCCGCAGGTAAGGAACTAAGCGAACAAGAACTCAAACACATCCAGGAAGGAATCTACCTTTGTACCAACTGTTATCGCTGTACAGTGGTCTGCCCTGTTGGTATAAACCTGCAGGATTTGTGGTTTAATATAAGGGAATCGCTCCTTCAAAAAGGGTATCCTGAGTTTTTTGCTCTTTCGCCTCTGTCCTTTTATAGAGGCCTTATGAAAGAAGATGGTGATAATTACCAAAAGCCATTGGATAAGACCAGGGAAGCTATTGCCGACAGGTGTGAATTGATGAAGATGCCTGATAAGGTTATTACACTATCGGGTATTGATTCGGCTTTTAAAGGCACCCTGAGCCAATCAGATCAGGCTAACACCTTTTCAGGTTGCTTTGGTTGTGAAACCTGCAGCACCGTGTGTCCGGTGGTCGCCGGCTACGACAACCCAAGGGAAGTTCTGGGGCTTTTGCCCCACCAGATAATGAATTCCTGTGGATTAGGTTTAAAGGATCTGGCACTTGGCTCAAATATGCTGTGGGACTGCCTGACCTGTTATCAGTGCCAGGAGCAGTGCCCCCAGGGGGTATGTGTTACTGATATTCTTTATGAACTCAAAAATGAAGCGGTTCAACAGGTAAAAGAAAAACCGCTTATGGAAAGAAAATTATGAAATTTGCACTATTTCTCGGCTGTAATATTCCGGCCCGTCTTAACCAGTACGAATCATCGGCAAGAGCGGTTTTGAAAAAAGTCGATGTTGGTCTGGTGGATATAAAGGAATTTAATTGTTGCGGATACCCTGTCAGAAACCTTGATCATAAGACCTTTGTTCTTGCTTCAGCCAGAAATCTTGCACTGGCCGCAAAAGAGAATCTGAACGTGATCAGCCTTTGTAAATGCTGCTACGGCAGTCTCAAAAAGGCAGACCATCTTATGAAAGAGGACGCCTCTTTGCGCGCAGAAATTAATAAAATTCTAAGTAAAGAAGGACTGCAATATGATGGAGATATAGAGGTTAAACACTTTCTTTCTGTTCTTTTCCATGAAGTTGGTATTGAAACCCTAAAAGAGAAGATAGAAAAGACTTTTACAGGCCTTAATATTGCTACCCACTATGGCTGTCACGCCCTGAGGCCAAGCAAGATAGTTCAATTCGATGATCCTGTGGCGCCATCCATATTTGATAAACTTGTGGAAGTTACAGGTGCAAAAAGCATTGACTGGTCAATGAAGCTTGACTGTTGCGGTGCACCCTTATGGGGAGTAAATGATGATCTATCCATGAGGTTGACCGAAAAAAAACTGGAAAACGGGAAAATATCCGGTGCTGACTTTCTTTGCACCGCCTGTCCATACTGTCAGATGCAGTTCGATACTGTGCAAAAGGAGATTCTCTCTATCCGGGGTACAAATCACCAGCTTCCTTCTCTCCTTTATCCCCAGCTTCTTGGATTGAGCATGGGCATTGAAAGTAAGTTACTCGGACTTAATATGAATAATTTGCCTATTGAAGGCATAGAGGATTTTTTTACCGAAGAAAAAGCAATTAAAGCATAAGGAAAAAAAATGGCTCAAAATAAAAATGGTTCAGCAATGGTGGTCGGTGGTGGAATAGCCGGAATGCAGGCTGCTTTAGACCTTGCCGACTCCGGTTTTTA
>DAOWEJ010000043.1 GCA_030638575.1 Deltaproteobacteria bacterium
AAAAACCAATAGTTCTTTGCCAGCATTGTAATTTATTTGTCATTTGCTTTTTGAATATTGTGATTTATTTGTCATTTGTCATTTGTCATTTGGCTATTGTGATTTGTTTGCTATTTGTCTTTTGTTTTCTGACATAAAAAACACGAATTTCAGGATTAAGATACTAAAATATGAAACTCGTTGATACAGCAATAAAAAGACCGGTTACCGTGGCTGTAGGGGTGATACTTCTCACTCTGTTCGGTTTTATCTCCCTTTTCAGGATTCCCATTCAGCTGACCCCGAACGTTGACCTTCCCGAGATTTCGGTTGAAACCCGGTGGAGCGGTGCCAGCCCCCTTGAAGTTGAGCGTGAGATTGTTGATGTTCAGGAAGAACAGCTCAAGAATCTGGATGGACTCGAAGAAATAAGCAGTGAGAGCCTTGACGGCAGGGCATATATCAAACTTATGTTTGAGATCGGTACGGATAATGATGAAGCCCTCCTTAGAGTGTCCAACAAGCTAGACCAGGTAAAAAAATATCCGGCCAACATCGATAAGCCGATAATTAAGTCAGGGGGAAGGCACGACAATGCTTTCACGTGGATGATATTAAAAGGACTCGACGGATATAACGGGAATCTAAAACATGAATATGATTTTATCGATGAACAGGTAAAACCTCGCCTTGAAAGGATTTCCGGCGTTGCATCCGCTAATATTTATGGTGGGCAGGGAAGGGAAGTGCAGGTCATTGTCGATTCAGACGCTTTAGTCGCACGAAAGGTTACCATACCGGAGCTTATACGGGTCTTGGATATAGAGAATAAAAATATAAGCGCCGGTGATTTTGATGAAGGGAAACGTCGATATATTGTCCGTACAGTCGGCGAGTTTAACAGCGTTGAAGATGTTGAAAAAGTTATTATAAAAAGAATTAACGGAATCCCTGTAACCGTAGGAGACGTTGCCGGAGTTGTACTCGATTATGAAAATCCGGAAGTGGTTGTAAGGCACGAGGGTGTTCCGACTATTGTTATGAATGCTGTTAGAGAACCCGGTTCCAATATTCTTGTTGTAATGGATAAACTAAAGCTCGTACTTGAAGAGTTGAATAACAACATACTTAAAGAAAGAAGACTTGAGATAATTCAGGTTTATGATGAAACCGGCTATATCTATAGCGCCATCAACCTGGTTAGAAAAAATATTCTTATCGGGGGTACCCTGGCGATTATCGTGCTCCTTCTATTTCTAAGAAATTTTGCCAGCACCATCATAGTATCTATTGCAATACCTATTAGTGTAATCGGTACGTTTCTGGTTATGACCCTTTTCGGGCGGAATATAAATGTTGTCAGCCTGGCAGGTCTTTCCTTTGCCATCGGCATGGTAGTGGATAACTCCATTGTAGTGTTTGAAAATATCTTCCGTCACCGGGAGATGGGCAAAACCCGCATAGAGGCAGCCTATGATGGCACTACAGAGGTTTGGGGGGCCGTACTGGCGAGTACCCTGACTACTGTCGCGGTTTTTCTCCCAATTGTTTTTGTCCAGGAGGAGGCAGGCCAGCTCTTTCGTGATATAGCTATTGCAATCAGCAGTGCGGTGGTATTGAGCCTTATTATTTCAATTACGGCAATACCGACCCTTTCAGCAAAAATCCTGGGAAAAGTAAAACAAAAATCTACGTTTAAGCAAAAGCGGATAAACAAGGTTTACTCTTTTGCAAAATGGTTTGTAGATAGTATTACAAAATTTATTTACTGGATGTGCGGTCGTGTATCAACCCGTGTAGGTATCGCTGCCCTGATGATATCTATGGCAATAGCTTTTGCCTGGGTATTGGCGCCAAAGACCGAATACCTGCCTGCAGGAAACCGTGAGATGCTCTTTGGTATCCTTTTGCCTCCGCCGGGTTACAATCTTGATGAGCTTGAAGAAATAGGGCGGAATATTGAAAAGGATATTCTTCCGTTGATTGATCATGAAGGAGAAAGTGAAACTGCAAATAAGCTTAATCTACCGCCGGTTAAGAATTTTTTCTTTGTTGCATTCGGCCAGCAGGTATTTATGGGGATTGTTTCAAAGATACAGGAAAGGACACGTGAACTGCTTCCTTATGTTTACGGCACGCTGAAAAGGATTCCCGGTATGATAGCAATTGTCCAGCAGCCGGGCCTATTTTCCCGCGGGATAGGCAAGGGCAGGTCAATTGAAATAGAGATAAAAGGACCTGAGCTTACAAAACTGATAAGTCTTGGCAAGCAAATATACGGTATGTCTTTCCAGGCTCTTCCAGGTTCACAGATACGCCCGATACCCGGCCTGGATCTTGGAAACCCTGAGATGAGGATCATACCGAACCGTGACCGTCTGAGCCGCCTGGGAATGACCACATATGATCTTGGTTTAACGGTGGATGCACTGGTAGATGGGGCCAAGGCAAGTAATTACCGTCTTCATGGCGATGAGATAGATTTGGTTATAAAAAATAAAGAAGGGAAGCTTGAGCGTACCCAGGACCTTGCCGGATTTCCCGTAATCGCACCTTCAGGCGAGAAAGTGACATTGGGATCTTTGGCTGATATCAGTCTTCAAGAAGGACCCACCAGGATTAACCACATCGATTCACAGCGTGCAATCACGATTCAGGTAATACCGCCCCGGGGAATACCTTTAGAGACCGCCATGGATATTATCAGAGACAGGGTTGTAAATCCCATTAAAGCAAGCGGAACCCTTTCAAATCTTTACAGTTTAAAGCTCGGCGGCACTGCAGATGACTTAACCAAAACAAAACAGGCTCTTATGTGGAATTTTATCCTGGCCATTATTATCAGTTATCTTCTCATGTCAGCCCTTTTCGAGAATTTTTTCTACCCCTTTATCATTATGTTCAGTGTACCGCTGGCTGCTGCAGGTGGATTTGTCGGCCTGTTTTTAGTAAATCTTTTTCTTACTTATCAGCCCCTTGATATCATTACCATGCTTGGATTTATAATTCTTGTCGGTATTGTGGTTAATAACGCCATACTTATCGTATATCAAACCTTAAATAATATTCGTGAGGGAAACATGAACCCCCGTGATGCAATTGTTGAATCGGTGCGCACCCGGATCAGGCCGATATACATGAGCAGCATCACAACAGTATGTGCAATGCTTCCTCTGGTTCTGTCGCCCGGTGCAGGTTCTGAGTTTTACAGAGGGCTTGGAAGTGTAGTGGTAGGGGGCCTTTTAGTCTCAACGGTTTTTACGATATTTTTGATTCCTGCTTTACTCAGTCTTGCTTTTGATGCAGCAAAAGTCATTAGGAAATATCTCAAATTCCACGCTTATAGATCGACATAAAAGAGGTGCACAGTCTGCCGAATACACCTGGTTAAAAGTGACTAAAGAATCCTGGCCCAAAGGACCAGGCTTTGGTTATCCCCAGAGGGGATTTGCTTTATTGAAATTCCAAATAACAAACCCCAAAAAACAAACAAATAACAATGACCAAAATTCAAAATCCCAAACAAAAAAACAATCGCTTTGAACCGGTTTGAAATTTGGCTTTTGAGATTTATTTGGAAATTGGTGCTTGGAATTTGTTGTTTAAGACACCAAACTCCAAGGCAGAGCCGAAGAACTCAGACCTGACCCAAAGGACCAGGTTTTTCAGGGCAAAACAAAAAACAGCACATAAAGAAAATAGGAAGCTTGAATATTTTAAATTTGCCAAATAATGACAAGTGTCTTCTCCCCGAAATCATGGCGCCGGCCGGAAACAGGGTATCTTTTCTTGCAGCCCTTGCAGCAGGGGCTGATGCTGTTTATTGCGGAATGAAGCAGTTTTCAGCACGCATGGAAGCTAAAAATTTCAGCTTTGAGGAACTTGACCGTCTTACCAAACTGGCCCACGGTATGGGGGTTAAGGTTTATATTGCTTTCAACTCCCTTTTAAAACCGGTTGATTTAAACAGGGCTGCGGAGCATCTGGATGCCCTCAGCCGATGGGTTAAACCTGACGGCCTTATTATTCAGGACATATCACTTGTTTCCCTTGCAAGGCAGGCCGGTTTTGAGGGTGAGATTCACCTGTCAACACTTGCTAATGTGAGCTTTCCGGCCGCCTTAAAACTTATCCGGGAAAAATTCGGCATCGACAGGGTGGTCGTCCCAAGAGAACTTAATATCGATGAGATTAAGACTCTTGCCAAGGCCTGTCCGGATGGTCTAGGGCTCGAGGTGTTTGTTCACGGGGCCCTTTGTTACGGCGTTTCAGGAAGGTGCTACTGGAGCAGCTATCTTGGAGGAAAAAGCGGTCTGAGGGGCAGATGCGTCCAGCCCTGCCGAAGGCTTTACACCTGGAAGAAGCAAAAACAAAGATTTTTTTCCTGCCAGGATCTTTCCCTTGATGTTCTGGCCAAGGTTCTTTTATCGATTCCAAGAGTGCGAGCGTGGAAGATTGAAGGCCGGAAAAAAGGCCCCCATTACGTTTACTATACGGCTAAAGCATACAAGATACTTAGAGATTTCGGAAGTGATCCTGAAAAAAAGAAATTTGCCTTAAGTCTCCTTGAGCTTTCGCTGGGCAGAACAGGCACCCATTATAATTTTTTGCCCCAAAGACCCCAGAATCCTGTAAATATTAAAGGCCAGACCGGATCAGGGCTTCTTGTGGGCAAGTTGCAGGGTGCAAGTAACAAGCCTTATCTTATTCCGAAGGTGGAACTTTTACCAGGGGACACGCTACGTTTGGGTTATGAGGACGAGCCCTGGCATGCCATCCAGACCGTCAGCAAATACATACCGAAAAGGGGACGGCTTTATCTGAAACTCTCTATGAAAAGAAGACCTGCGAAAGCTGCTCCGGTTTTTCTTACAGACAGGAGGGAGAGTGAACTTAAAGGGCTTTTGTCCCAACTTGAAAAGAAATTTGCTGATATCCCGTCATCTAAAATAAATATTCAGGAAATAAAAGCGAGGCTTCCCCATAAATCTTCGAAAAGAGAGCCCTCCTTTGAAATAAGTATATACAGGAAACCCGGAAAGGTAAAGACCAATGCCCAGGAGACAGGTTTCTGGTTGTCTGCTCAGTCCCATATGGGGATGCCGGGCCATCTTTATCCAAAAACCTGGTGGTTCCTTCCGCCGGCAGTCTGGCCGGATGGAGAGAATGAGTTAAAATCGCTGGTTACACTTGCTATAGAAAAGGGAGGACGAAACTTTATATTGAACGCTCCCTGGCAAATAGCCTTTTTCGCAGATAAGATTAAAAGCAAAAAATCAGGCAGAAGACTTAATCTATGGGCCGGTCCATTTTGTAACCTGACAAACCCCCTGTCTATGGATGCTCTGGTATCTTTCGGTTTTTCAGGTGCCATTGTCAGCCCTGAACTTGGTAGTAAAGACTATTTAATGCTGCCCAAACAAAGCCCCCTTCCTTTAGGTATCGTTCTGTCGGGCAACTGGCCCCTTTGTGTCTCAAGGATAATCTCAAAGAATATCAGGGAAAAGGAATTTTTTACCAGCCCCAGGGGGGAGCAGGCCTGGGTAAGTAACTACGGTTCTGATTTCTGGGTTTATCCCAACTGGAAGCTCGATATCAGTAAGAAAAAGGATGAGCTTAAAAGAGCAGGTTATCGTCTTTTCATACACCTTGTTGAGCCTTTACCTAAAGGAGTAAAACTTAAAGAGAGGCCTGGGATGTGGAATTGGGATCTAGAGCTTAAATAAATGAGGATCGCTTCGCTTGAAGAGCACTACGTTTGAAGAGCGCTACGCTTTAGGCCTTAAATCCGCCGCAGGCGTATGCTCTTCAAGGCCGAAGGCCGCTCCTCAAGTCCCGCAGGGACGCTCTCCGAGTTCCCGGAGGGGACGCTCCTCAAAGCCCGAAGGGCTGCTCAGTGCTTGCCCTGGCAAGCACTATCGTTTTTGCCGCAGCCGTTCCATCGCAAGACGCAGGCTGGTCTGCATCCGCTTGATTGCCTGTGCCAGAAGGCCGATTTCGTCCTTGGACGGAATATTGATTTTCATATTAAGATCTCCAAGGCTCATACGTTCGGCCACTTCGGTTAATTTCTTGATAGGTGTAACAACTGCTTTTGCAGAAATCCATGCAATGAATAATATGAGCATGAGAGTGGCTATCAGCAAAATAACGGCAAATTTTTGTACTCGTGCCAGTGGTGCATAAACTTCTTTTTCATCCTGTTGAATTGCAAGTGCCCAACCATAGTTGATTGCTCTTACATGCCCGATACACGACTTACCGCTTGTATTTTTAAAACTTGATGTTTTTGTTATCCACCCTCCTTTCCTGAAGGAGGCAATAAGAGGATGGGAATTTAAGTTTTTTTGTGTAAGTACATATTCTTTGAGCTGGTGAGCGACCACCTTGCCTTTTTCGTCTACCAGAAAAGCAAAACCTGTTTCTCCTTTTTTCCATCTGGCTATATATTTCGATATTTCGTCAATGGTCATAGCGGCAGCCATCACACCAACCAGCTCATCTTTGGCCATAATTGGGACAGCCAGGACAAGAGCCGGCTTTTTGGATGTTTTGCCAATTAAGGTCTGCCAGCTTAGTTTTTTTCCTTCAATTATGTCTTTATAGTATTGGCGGTCGCCATAATACTTTAGCGGGACATTATCATTCCTTGCTATATTGGTTCCATCAAGCCCCACAGTAAAAGCCAGATAAATATATGGATATTTTTTTTGTATTTCCCGTAAAACAGGTTCCTGGCTCTGACGGTCCATGGAAATTACAGCAGGCAGCTTTGCTGCGGATCTTAGCACCCATATATTGTTATCTATCCAGTTATTTACCTCGTTTCCTAGTCCTTTTGCAGTAAGGGTCATGAGAAGCTGTGAATCATCTTTGATTTGATTGCCGGTGTCTTTAAACGTGATGCTCCAGAAAATAGACATAGGCAAGAGGCTGACAAGCAGCATTACGATTATGATTTTTGTAAAAAGGCCGAAAAGAATATTCTTTTTTTCAAAATATGTCGGTATTTCTTTTACTTCCTTGTTAGTATCATCCGTTGCAGATGATATAGGTGTATCAGCAAATCTTTCGGATACACGGGTCGTTTCGGGTTGAGATTTTGTTACTATTAAAATATTATTGCACGACTTACACTTTAGTCTCGCTTTTTCTCCTTTAATCTTGTTTTCATTAACTCTATATATTTTACCGCATTCGCTGCAGGTGATTTCCAACATATTATGAACTCCTTTGTTTATATCTTATCTTTTTTTATTATCTCTATCATTGATTTTTTAAATCTAATTCGATCTTTTTCTTCAGAGATTTCCCTGGAAATGTTACTGATTAGTTCTGCAGCCTGGTATCTGGGTATTTCGGACATTGTGACTTCCATTTCAGCTATAATGTCTTCCAGGAGAAACTGGGCCATAGGCCCTATTGCAAGGGAAAGGTTGGCTTTCAGGGCTTTAAGAAACCGGTCGCTTAAAAATTGAATGTCTTTTTTAACCGGCTCGATGAGGTTTAGCTTAAGGAGTTTGGACAGAGTTTCGTTGAGTATGCGAATATCCATGCCGACTTCATTCGATATCTGAAACAAGTCCTTATTTTCGTCGATTACCATAAGCAGACGAATCATATCAGCATTCAGGCGAATTTCATAACTATCTGCCAGGGCAACTTTCCTGAAAAATATTTGTGTCTGACCCGGAGAAATTATATCCATGGACTTCCTGCTTTATTGATTTTTGCAATTTAAATTTTCCGGTTTTCTATAAAACGAATACGTTAAAAATTATAGTAAATCTTTAAAGCATATTACTATGTAAAGTTGAAAACACTTGAAAATTATTAGCAAATATTGCCTTCTATTTTAACTGAAAAGGTGCTTTTATGTCAAGTGAAAAGTAATTAGGCGCTTAGCAACATCATATCGACGAGACTTTTGAAAAATGGTAATTTTTGTTTGAGTTCAAGGAAGGCGAAAATTTCAACCACAGGAATATATGGAATATTTCGAGGATTGAAATTTAAGCCTGACGAAGAAATCGGGCAAAAAGTGCCATTTTGCAAAGGTCTCTCGACATCTTGTTGTCGATCTTAGCCGGCATGTTGTTTTTACGTTCAAAGATGATGTTACGAGTTACGAGTTGCTCAATACATTTTCTACTTTTTTCTCCAGTTCTTCCTTGTCTATGGGTTTGACACAATATTCGCTTGCCCCGAGTTTTATAGAATCCCGAGCCGTTTCGATGGTCGGATAACCGGTAAGCATAATAGCTTTTATTGAAGGTTTTATTTTTTTTATTTCCTTAAGTACTTCGATACCATTCATTTTCTTTAATTTTAAATCGAGAATCACCAGGTCTATCTCGTTGGATCCGACCCAATTTAAGGCATCTTCTTCTTCTGTAAAAACATAGACCTTGTGTCCCTTTTTCTCCAGGATCCGTTTTATCAGATTTCCGGCATCTGATACATCATCTAATACTAATATGTTTGACATGTTCTATCTCCATTTTTTCTTTTTTTTCCGATACAGGCAAATGTATAATAAAAAGTGTGCCCTGTCTGTTTTTTCCTTCGTTGCTTCTTGCAGACGAAGGTGGACTTTCGACCTCTATCTTTCCATAGTGCTCCTGAATTATACCGAAAGTTACCGCCAGACCAAGACCAGTCCCCTTTCCCACAGGTTTGGTTGTATAAAACGGATCAAAAATCCTGTCGATTTTTCCGGGTTGAATTCCGTGTCCGGTATCGAGAATGTTTATAACTACTTCATCAAGCAAAGGGTCATAACTGCTTGAGATGGTTATTATCCCTTCTCCGCTAATAGCATCAAAAGCATTATTTACCAGGTTGATAATAGCCTGTTTAAGCTTTTCCCTGTCTCCCACAATAGCCGGCAAATCAGGATCCAGCCGGCGGACAAGGGAAACCCGGTCAAGTCTAAATGTGTGCTCTACAACAGAGAGTACGTCTTCTATGGTATCGTTGATATTCAGCGGACTCATGGTGCTTTCAGTGCGGCGGGAGAATCTCAACAGGTCTGACACAATATTCTTGCAGATCATAGTTTGCTTTTCGATTATCTTCAGATCGTTATAAGATTGGCTTTCAGGTTCTGCTTCTTCAAGCAAAAGCTGCACATATCCTAAAATGATGCCCATAGGGGTATTGATTTCATGAGCGATGCCGGCGATCAACTGACCGATGGATTCCATTTTTTGAGCCTGGGCAAGCTGTTCCTGGACACGTTTGAGTTCAGTAATATCCCTGCCGCTGCATAAAAGTCCCCCTATTTTTCCATCAGCCTCATAAACAGGGATTTTAACTACGTGAAGCCATTTGCTTCCATTAGAACCGGAAATTTTGCACTCTTTTACCATCGGTTTAGCTGTTTCCAGTATCTTGAAGTCTTCTTTGAGGTACGTTTCAGCACGATGTTTAGGGAAAAGGTCTAAATCGGTTTTGCCGATAATTTCTTCTTCTTGTCTGGATACCATATTGCAAAACGACTTGTTTGCAGCTCGATAGACCGACTTTATGTTTTGGAGGAAGACAAAATCGGGTGTGGCATCAAGTACTGTCCTGAGAAGCTGGCGTTGTTCTTTCAGGGTTTTTTCAGCAGATTGAAGTTCGGACAGGTGGGTCTTTAAGGACAGGGTCATGGTGTCGAAACTTTCTGCAAGGCTCTGGATTTCATCCCCTGAACATCTATAATAAACCTGACAATTTTTACAGCTCGAAACTTTTTGTGCATATTCGCCTTCGATACAGTCAGGGCATAGAGTTCCTGCCAGATACCAGCAGCGCTGATTAATTTTTCCGTATGCCGGGCATTCTTTTTTGTCACAGTACATTATTTCCCAGCAGTTTTTTTTGAGTAAAGGTGCTGTCTGAATATCAAGGTTGCCCATAAGTGCCTGTTCCGAAGATTTATGAAGAATCTTGACGCGGCGGGTTACAGGTACGGCTACAGCTGTGCCTACGAATATAGCAATAATAATGACGATTCCTGTTGACAGGAATGTACTCCACCAAAGGCGGTTGATCGCCTCCTGAATTTTGGTCCTCAGTAAACCGAGCCGGACTGTTCCAAAGCGATGCTTGTCAATTATTATGGGGAATGCATAATCGTAAATAAGCTGTTTGCCTGTATCGAGTAGGCTTATGCTGTATTTATGAATGTCTGAAACATTGTTTGCCCCTTTTAATTCTACAGGGAACCCCCCCTTAAAAGTATGTACAAGGGGTTTATCCATATCATCTAGGACAAAGGTATAGAAAATGTCGCCACTTAGCTGAACCGTTTCATCAACAAGAGTTTTCATCCTGAGAAAATCCACGGCCAGGACAGGTTCTGCCATACGGGCTGCAAGAGTGCTTCCTATGGAAATTCCACGATTTCGATTTTCCTCCAGCAGTGCTTCTTTCATAATCATGCTGACAACAAAAAAGATAACTATCCCAAGAAGCAGAAGCAGAGAAAAAAGACCCATATAAATTTTGCTGCGAAAACCGAGCTTCATCGCATATAGTCCTAATAATGACCGCTCCATGGCGCGGCGTAGCCGAAGACGGGTCGCTTGAAGAGCGCTTCGCTTTAGGCCTTAAATCCGCCGCAGACGGATGCTCTTTAAGGCCGAAGGCCGCTCTTCAAGTCCGCCGCAGGCGGACGGTCTTCAAGTCCCGAAGGGACGCTCCTATAGGCTCATACCAAGCTTGGCTGCCAGTTCCCTGACAGGATCGAAATCCTTGTCATCTGAAGGGATAATACCCATTATGTCGGCAGTCTTGAGTATCGCTTTATAATCTTTATGATTATAATCGAGTTTCAATAGAGCCTTTTTAATTTTTTCCACAATTTCAAGCGCCAGATCTTTTCTTGCAGCATAGACCCAGCCGGGGTACCATCTGGAGCTGGCAACAACTCTTATTTCGTTAATGTCAATTTTATCCGAAACGACATTCAGGGTTCCTTCCCGTATGGTACCGATATCGAATTTTCCTGCATATACGGCAAGGACAACTTTTTCCTGCTTTCCGCCCGGCCCGGGAGAGAAGGCAATTTCGCTAAAATCCGATTTTGTAAGACCATTGTCATAAAAATGCCCCAGGGGATAAAGGTATCCGCCTGCGGAAGTGGGATCAACGGCGATTAGCCGTTTACCCCGGCAATCGGCAATGTTTTTGATACTCCTGTTGTCAGAGCGGCAAATAATCTGACCACGGAAGTTTTTCCTGTTACCTACTTCAAGAACACGGGAAAATGCACTGGCACCGTATCGGTTAGCTATTGTGACATAGACAAACGGGTTTGAATAGGAAATATCGATTCTTCCCTGTCCTACCATTTTTATATGTTTATTAAATGTGTCAGGAAATATTTGTTTAATGTTCAGTCCGGTTTCTTTACGAAGGTATTCGATCAGTAAATGATGCCGGTGATAAGAGACAGTGTGTGAATATTGTGGTAGATAAGCATAGGTGATGATATTTTTTTCTTCCTTTAAAATGACCTGCTCTCTTTTGCTCAGGTCTATCTTTTGAGCTGGTTGCTCCTGGCTGCAACTTATGAATAGAAAAAGGAAGATTAATATTGTGTTTAACAATTTTTTCTTCATAAATTAAATGTCCTCAAGCATCGATTGTCCTTGGATAATAAGTTAATATCATCGCATTAATTAAGCGATTTGGCAAGGTTATTTTAAAATTGGCATGGATTGAGCCTTTTAGTATATCACATCACCGGTAAAGTTTACCCACCTGATTTGCCGGATATTTATCAGGCTTTAGCGATGGAAAATTGTGTTCTCGCTTTAAAATTTCCTTGAGTTTGGCAAAAACAAAGAATATTATATTGCTGCCCTTTACCCAACCCCAAAATCCTTAACAAAAAGGTGCCGCTATGCTTAAAACCAATCTGTTCAAGTACTGGACCTATCAGATATTTGCACCAGGAACCGTTCTCAGGGAGAAATATGAGGCATTTAAATCCCTTTTAGACCATGACAAGTGCTCTCATGAATTGATGGCGGAATTGGAGGAGATATATCATAATAAGACTAAAGTTGACTTTATGGTAATCGAGAACAAGTATGATGAGTTCTCCCATTGCGTTTCCCGCATGGTACAGGATCTTGCTAAGATGCGCCCCACCCGTTACCTCGATTTAAAAGACTATTTTAAGAAATTCAACTTCTACGTGAGATTCATGTTGGCTCCGCCGGAGTTTGATTTTTCTCCCCCCTTTACTATTCCTCTAAGTGAGATATCCTCAAAAAACCATGCATTGGCAGGGGGCAAGGCATTAAATCTATCTATAATAGGAAAAAAACTACAGCTTCCAGTACCGAAAGGCTTTGTAATTACAACAAATGCATTTTATTACTTTATTGAATTTAATGACCTCAGGAAATCTATTGACGAGAGGTTAATCAATCTTGATATTAATCATACCTCCTTTCTGGACGCTATCTCCAAAGAGCTTGTCGATATAATAATGAGTGCTAAAGTGCCCCCTGATATCAAGGAAGCTATCCACCACGCCTTCAGGTCAGTTCAATGGGATAAGGGCAAGGATGTAAGAATAGCCTTGCGTAGCAGTGCAGTTGCCGAGGATGCAAAATCATCATTTGCAGGGCAGTACCGAACAGTCCTGAATGTGAGTGAGGACAGGATAATTGATGCATACAAAGAGGTCATTGCAAGTAAGTATTCCTCCAGTGCCCTATTTTACAGAATCAATTATGGACTTTCGGATGTGGAAACCCCTATGGCCGTTTTAGCCCTTGAAATGATAGATGCAGAGGCAAGCGGGATTATGTATACCAGTGACCTTGAAGACCCAAACTCAAAGAGCCTGAATATTCATTCCATTTGGGGTCTTGGGGAGTTGCTGGTCGGGGGGGAAGAATCTCCGGACATCATTAACGTCGAAAAAGAGGAAAAGCCAAGGATTAAAAAGAAAAAAACAGGTGTTAAATCCAGACAGATGGTCTTTTCTCAGAACAACATCACCGAGATCATTCCTGTCTATGATGACAAAAAAAAGTTATCTTCACTTGATGATGCGTCTGCGCTGGAACTGGCCGGGTGGGGAATGAAACTAGAAGGGTTTTATGAAGAACCACAGGATATTGAGTGGTGTAAGGATAAGGATGGGCATCTTTTTCTGCTTCAATCAAGACCCCTTAAGACGGGAGAAATTCAAGGCGAAAGCATAAAATGTAATTTTGGAGATGTTGAGAATGAAGTGCTTGTTTCCGGCGGAGAAACGGCCTGTTCCGGAATCGGCGCCGGAAAAGTTTTCAGGATAGACCGGGAATCCGATCTTGCAAACCTTCCGGAAGGCGCTGTGCTGGTTGCCAGAAATGCTTCACCTCACTACGTAAAGGTCATAGACAAGCTAAGTGCAGTAGTAACCGACATGGGGAGTAAAGCCGGGCATTTCTCGTCTGTTGCCCGCGAATTTGGTGTCCCGACACTGGTGAATACAGGTATTGCCACAAACAATCTGCCGGAAGGAAGAGAGGTTACAGTATACGCAGACGGCAGGGCAGTCTATGATGGAATTGTCCAAGAAATGCTGGAAAGTCCTTGTGCAAGAAGAGATCTCATGTCGGACAGTCCGTTTATGCGCAAACTAAGATATGTTATGAGCTTTATTTCACCCTTGAAACTCCTTGACCCACGGGATCCGTCTTTTGTTGCGCATGGGGTCAGGTCGCTTCATGATATTATCAGGTTTGTCCATGAAAAGGCTGTACAAGAGATGTTTCTCATTGGAGATAAGCGGATAAGAAAGTTGGGAGGCGCTAAAAAATTAATTTCGGAAATACCTATGCTCTTTTATGTGGTGGATGTTGGTGGTGGCTCAAGGCAAAACCAGGCTGGTAAAAAAACAGTCATGATGGACGATATAATCAGCATCCCCATGAGAGCTGTATTTAAGGGTTTGACCCATCCTGAAATAACCTGGGCGGGGTTTACCCACTTTGACTGGGCGGAGTATGATAAAATTGCTATGAGCGGCGGGATCATAAGCGCGGAATCGGCAATGTTTGCAAGTTATGCAGTTCTTTCCCACGACTATCTCAATCTTAATCTGCGTTTTGGCTATCATTTTGTCATTGTCGATACAATTTGCGGGGATAAAACAGAGGACAATTATATTATGTTCAGGTTTTCCGGGGGAGGCGCTGACATTGATAAGAGGATGTTAAGGGCCGATTTGCTGAGCGGAATTCTGGATCGACTTGGATTCAAAGTGGATATGATAAACGA
>DAOWEJ010000024.1 GCA_030638575.1 Deltaproteobacteria bacterium
AATTAGTATCCGCACTGCTTACAGTAACACCAAAGGTCTCGTCTGCCTCAACCTTTGCATCAGCAGTTGTTGCCACATTAAAAGTCGCAGTCTGGCCCGCAGCGCCGGCAGGTATTGTCACCACCGTACCCGTATACTGCGTATAATCACTGTCCCCTGTCGTCGCCGTTCCATCGGCCGTCGTGTATGTGACATCTACATCCATCGACCTGGGCACATCCACCGTTACAGTAAACGTAACATTCGATCCTTCAACACCGGACGGACTGTCAACCGTTATTCCAAACTGGTCATCGTTCGTGATCGTGCCCGTGGCAGGGCTACCGGTTACAGTATCCGCAAGATCTTGTGGAGTCAGAGTAACTGTGAAAGTCTCATTACCTTCAACTTTGGTGTCTCCAGTAATAGGGACATCAAATGTTTCGGTAGCGCCAACAGTCTCTGTATTATTGAACGTTACTGTACCTGTGGTACCGGAATAATCGCCGTCACCAGTTGTGGCTGTTCCGTCAGATGTCGCATAACTGAAAGTGGCCGTGCCGGAAACAGTGCCACCTGTAATTGTAACAGTAAAAGTACACGTTGTTCCTGCATCACTCTCAGCGAGTGCAACATCAGCAATAGACACATCTACCGCCGCTGCACTACCGGCAAAACAAAACACACCAATGAATAAACTGAGGAAGGCGATGGTCAATATCTGCCGACGTACCGCTTCCTTACCCATCTTTTTTGAATTTTTATGTTTTAAATTGTGTAACATTTTAATTCTCCTTCCTCGGACTAAAGTGACTAAAATTTATCATTTATCGTTTGACATTGATCATTTGTCATTCTACTTTTTCCTTCTGCCTTCTGCCTTCTGCCTTCTGCCTTCTGCCTTCTGCCTTCTGCCTTCTGCCTTTGTGCCTTCTTCCTTCTACGCCTGCGGCTACGCAGGACAAGCCCTTCAGCCTTCAGTCTAAACAGCTTCAGCCTGACTACGTAAGTAGTCACAAAATGCTTAAAATCTCTTTTTATACCCTATACCAATCAGCACCTGGCCCTGGTTTATCCTGCCGGTCCGGTTGTGCAAGCCGTAAACCCTGTATGTATGCGTTATGGGTTCATTAAGCGGAACCCATCCGGTTTGATCAACCATTCTATAGCCTGTTATAATATTAGGGAAATCGTTTTGGTCCTCATCGATAGCCGACATATTCCATGTGCCGTCATTCAGATTCAAAGTATTCAAATTAATATCGGCCTGGCTTAACTCCGCTGTTGTTGTAGTATCCAGCAAAGTCATATCAGCAGCATTTTCAATCCACTGGATGGCTTCCATAGCAGCACCTTCCGCCTTAAAAAACTGATCTTTATATAAAAGATCGTTGCGAACGATCGCCAGTTCCGTAATAGAATTCTGAGTTGCTGCTACACCTATGATCGTCAGTAATACCAGGGCCAGCAGGGCAACAACGATTGCCGACCCTTGTTCATTTTTTAAAATTAGGATTGTTTTTTTCATGATTTTTTTAACCCTTTAGCTTATGAGTTGTCCCTTATGCCTGGGCTGATTTAATGAAATTGATATTGTAACTTTTCCGTGCCCAACTCACCGTAACAGTTATACCCAGACAGTTGGCAGGCAGGGCAATCGCGTTTAATGTGCCCACCTCAACATTCCAGCTCACTGTATATTTGCTGTTTGAAAATGGACTGGCGTGTGACCCTGCCGCAAATTCCGTAACAGGAGCTGCCGGATCATACTCCAATGCCAGCAAGCTTTCCATCTGGGAGTGGGCCAGTACTGCGGCTTCCGTGGAGAACCTTGCCGAAGAACTGCCCTTGGTGCCGGCTAACTGCATGCTTGCAACAGCTAAAATACCGATGGAAAAAATGGCCATTGCAACAAGTACCTCGATGAGTGTAAAGCCATTGCTTCCCTTCATTCCTTTAATTTCTACCCTGCTATTTATTAGCATGTTCAAAGCTCCTTATTTTAATCCCATATTCCTGCATTTAACCGTAGATATAAGCAAAATGCGTCGAAAATGATCGTCAAATGCCGGAACAGTCCGGGTGCCTATAAAATACGTGTCAGTATCCGTATGATTGGGAACATCCCATCTTGTTCTGGCAAGAATCCATATCCTGACAGCCCGTATCCTGTCCATATCCACTAAAATACCACCAGGCAGGCCGCCTCCGGCAACATTGGTATCCAGAACATTATCACCGTCCGAGTCATACCCCCACAACACATTTCCACCTGCTGTATCTAGCTGTTTGTCCCCATCATCGTCGAATGCAAAGGCGAAACCGAGTGCATCAATGCCTTCTGCCAGTAATTGTCGACCACCGCCCACATTTCTTGCCAAATCGGAAACACCATCAGGACTGCCTATAGGAAGATCGGCAATGGTATATTGAAAGGTCTCATTGCCATCAATAATGCCGTTATCATTATTGCCGTTACCAAAATCACCGGTAAACTCAAGGGTGCCGTTTCCATTGCCATCTATTGTGATATCCGTTATGCCGAATAATCCTGTATTGGGGCTGTTGGAGTCATATCCCGCCATCCGTATCTCATCTTCCATAACGGCCAGGGAGCCCCTTAAATTCTGCTGAACATTGACAATCAGCCTCTGGGTTTTATATGATCTTTGCTGAATGCTGTAAGCTGAATATACCCCTATTAAAAGAATCGACGTTACGGCCAGAGCGACCATAACCTCAATCAACGTAAATCCTCTTTTTGAGTGAAAAGTATAAGTGCTGAATTTAACAAATTTTTTTAAAGATATCATGATTAAATCCTTAATTTTTTTTGAGTTACTTTAGTCTAGTAGAGGAAACCCCACCTGCAAAAGCAACATTTACTCTATAGGAAGATGCATTATTGCGATTTGCTAAGCTAACATTGTAATTAAAACCGGCTATTCCCCTATTATTGAAAGTAAAATCAGTACTAGACACGGCAGTAAAATTTACCCCTGCATTATAATCTGCAAGTCTTACCGTTCTTACCACAGTATCCCCATCACCACCCATTGAAAGAGGGCCATCCCAGAGAAGGTTAACACCTCTATCTGAACAAACATAATAAATATTATTTGTCTGATCAAAGAGAACAGCCCATGTCCGGTTGTGCTTTATGGCCTGCAACCTGGTCCACTGCATGTTCCCTTCAATGTCCATAACAGCGCTTCTTAGCCTGTGATTGGGAAGCCAGCCCAAAATACCGGGAATTGCAATGGCCGCAATAATTATTACTATACCTGTTGTAACCACAAGTTCTACCAGGGTGAAACCGCAACTTTTTCGCATTTTTCGCATTTTCTAATCTCCTGCCATTTGTTTATACTCTTTTATACAAAATATGTGCCACTTTACCTATTTCTTTTATAACCAGGGCCGCACCTAACAGCTCTTTTGTTTATTAAACTCTATCATATTTATATCATTGAACATATTAACAATCTGCTTAATATGTTTCATAGATAATATATCATTTTATATTTTAGAGAAAACAATAATTATCACGATAACTATTAAATTGTTTATGAAGGTATTAAATTTTTTAATACCATACTATGCGGGCAAAACAGAAAACTGCTTTGAATAAAACAGGCGTGAATCAGCGGTAACAAGGGTGAGATTATAAACAAAAGCAGTTGCGGCCAGGAATCTGTCGACAGAATCCATTAAAAGTCTTATTTCGTCAAAACTTCCAACCGGTTTTCATTTATAGTGGGTGAAAGGATGTCTCCAAAGTACATCAGCTTTAGGCATCTGCTCCATCATTTTTTAGGCTGACTGATTTTTGTGCCAGTTTAATAAGATCTCCAAGCGCTTTATTTACAGCCTCTTCATCAGGAAACATAGCTGCAACATCAGGACTGAGCAATACCAGATTGGTGCCTGACTTGTAGTCACCATAATATTTACCACGAATACCTTGCCTAAAATCATCTCGATGATATTCGGAGTGTAATTCGTCAGAATTAACCTTATTCATAGATCTTCCAGTCCCATTCAAATTCCATTCGCCCAGCTTCTCCCTGTCAATTCAACATTACGAATTGTTATGCAAAGACCTTCAGTTTTTCGTATAAAAACTCTGGGGCGAAGTCAGCACCATTAGGCCAAACAACTGTATGAAGCTCCTGGTTAACAGTAAAATTCTTAAAATAAGAGATATCCTTCAAAGGCCCGAAAATCTCTCCATCCAATTCCTGTTCAAAATCAACATCTCCCTCAGATCCATCCGAAAAACGGATATGAAGAGTGTAATTATCAACATAGTTTGCATAGATGACTCTTGGTATCATAGGTCTACTCCAAAGGTGCAATTTTCTTCAAAGGTTTCTTTTCCTCTACGAACTTCCAGTTTTCTAGCAGCTCATCTTTGTGGATCTCGTGCCATTCAAAAACATGTCTGAGTGCCCGTTTTGGGAAACGTCCATTAATAACACCAGATTCGATCTCAACGGTTATCTCATAATCACCATACATTGCATGAAAGTGTGGCGGTGGATGATCCTTATAAAACATAGCAATAATAATTCCAAGAAATCTTGAAATCTCCGGCATAATAATTACTCCAACCTGTATTCTTTCTGTACATACTTGGAAATGAATGTATCATGGTCAATGACCATGATCAAGTTCTGTTTTTATAAATCAATCAGGAAAACACGAAAGCTGGAAAGCACGAAATAAAAACCTTTTCGTGTTTTCATATTTTCGTGATAAAATTTTATAATGAGGCAGTTTCAAAATGTTCATTTTTGTTCAAGATCAAGGAAGGCGAAAATTTTAACCGCAGGAATACCTGGAGTATTTCGAGGATAGCGCTGAAGCTTCACTAAAGTGCCAAAATCTGAGCCTGACACAGATATTGGGCAGATAAGCGCAGACTTCGAAAGAGGACGTTTTGAAATTGCCTCTAATGACAAACTATGTGCTGCGGATAAAATCGACAGCATTTTTAAATATGCTGATACCGATGGTGGGACCTGAGTCGAAATCGTCTTTTTCGCGTTTTGCTTTTTCTTTAATGCGCGTCCAGTGCGGATGGTTTGTAAAGTGATTTAAGGCTTCAGGGTGGGGCATCATGCCGAAAATACGGCCGGTGGGATCACATATTCCTGCTATATCGTACAAAGATCCGTTGGGATTAAAAGGAAACCTGCCCTCTGCCGGATTGCCGTCGTCCATGGCATACCTGACTGCGACCTGGTTATTTTTTATCAAACGCTCGATTGTTTGGCTGTCCGAATAAAATTTTCCTTCACCGTGCCTAACCGGAAACTGAAGCTTATCCAGCCCTTTAGTAAAAATACAGTTCGATTTTTGATTGACCTTTAAATGTACCCAGTCGTTTCTGAACCTGCCGCAGTCATTAAAGGTAATTGCCACGGATCGCTTTTTGTAATCATTGTCAAAGCCGGGCAAAAGCCCCAGGTTTACAAGGGTCTGAAATCCGTTACAGATACCTAATACAAGATTTCCTTTTTCTATGAATTCAAGGATGCTTTCTCCTGTGTTTGTCTTCATTCTGACGGCCTGAATCACACCTGCGCCATGATCATCCCCCCAGGAGAATCCGCCGCCGAATACCATGATTTTAAAATCGTCAAGGCTTGCAGATCCGTCTATCAGGGAATTGATATGGACTCTTGTAACCTTTGCGCCTGCAAGCTCAAACGCATAGGCTGTTTCATTGTCGCAGTTAAGACCGTAACCGGTCAGGACAAGAGTTTTTACAATATTATAATGTTCCATAATAATCTTTATTAGACCTTGTTCAGCATAGTTGAATATCTAATTATGTGCTGCACCGCGCCGCAGGCCTGCACCATTTTGTCTGCCGAGTCGGCAGGCAAAATAGTCTGTGTCCGTCTGTGTGTGTCTGTGGCTATTACAAACCCCCAAACGGCTTCTTCCACGCATCTTTTAGTTCTTTAACCGGGATATTAATAAGGACTTTATCATCAAAACCGTCTATAATGAAATCTGCCTTGTCGGTAACAGTTCCAATACAGGAGCATGCATGTCCACTTAAAATCTTTTCAAATGGCTCACGGTTTTCAGGAGCGATGGTTACGATAAATCGGCCAGCTGATTCTGAAAATAAAATCGTGTCGTTGCGATCAACATTTACTACAGGCACCTGTCCAAGGTCAATTTGCATCCCGAGATTTCCCCCCATGGCAACCATTGCAAGATGAACACCTAACCCGCCACTGTATATGCCGTGAGCAGAAGCCACAAGCTCTTTGTCCATTGCATGGCTAAGTGCCCTGTACAATTCTTTAAACGTTTTTGCCTGAACATGGGGTACGTTAAGGCCTATATATTCCAAATGCTCGTAGTATTCGGATCCGCCAAGTTCGTTGTGTGTTACTCCGAGTATGTAAACCAGATCGCCCGGCATTTTACTGTCCATGGTAATACATTTTTTTATATCATCGATTACTGATATTGTAGAAAACTGGAGAGTCTCAAGGGCGGAAACTTTATGGGTCTGTCCGTATCGACCGGGAATATGCCCGTCAACATACATGCTGTCCTTTCCCGAAAGAAGCGGTATTTGATATGCTATACATGTTTCCCGCAGAGCCCGGCATGACCGGACAAGCTGAGCTGCCTTGAATCTTCCGTCAGGATTCTTTTCAGGATGGTACCCGATATTCGGCCAGCAGAAATTGTCAACCCCGCCTATATGGTCCGGATTTCCTCCAACAGCAACAATCCTGCGCACAGCCTCATCAATACTGCAGCTTGTCATGTGAAAGGCATCAATTGCCGAATAGGTGGGCAAAAGGGCCTGGGCAAAAGCAAGGCCTTTTTGAGAACCGAGTACCGGACGTATAACCGCAGCATCGCTGTTTACATCACGATCTTGGCCCACAAGGGGTTTAATCACACTGGAACCTTGAACTTCATGGTCATACTGCCGGTAAATCCATTCCTTTGAGCAGATATTGGGGCGTGAAAGAAGACTTTTAAGCAAACTTTCATAGTCTACCGGAGCACCCAGCACCGGTTCAAACAATCCCCTTGTTTCAGGAGACAGCCACTGAGCATCAAACTCCCACTGGGGAAAACCTGATTCGAGCAAATCTATATCTACATAAGCACAGGTTTTGCCACTGTATTTAATATGAAGTTTACCTGAATCCGTATATTTTCCTATAACCGTACTTTCAACCGCATGCTTTTTTGAAAGCTCAAGGAAACGGTCTAAATCCTGCTGCCCTACTGCAACCGTCATACGCTCTTGAGATTCTGAAACCCAGATCTCCCACTGATCAAGCCCCTCGTATTTTAAAGGAACCTTTTCAAGCTCAATCTCGCATCCGCCGGAAAAGCGTGCAGATTCACCCACAGATGACGAAAGTCCTCCCCCGCCGTTATCCGTAATAAATCTTATCAGCCCTTCATCGCGAGCCTCTAAAAGAAAATCGTGCATCTTTTTCTGTGTGTACGGATCACCTATCTGAACATGACCCGCAGGTGTGTCTTCTGAAAAAGTTTCTGACGAGGCGGTAACGCCATGAATCCCGTCCTTTCCTACCCTACCCCCGCACATAATAACCAGATCCCCTGGTGACGTCTTCTTTTTTTCAGCCGGCTCTCTGTCTATAAATGCCGGCATTATTCCAACAGCAGTAACAAAGACCAGACATTTCCCCAGATAACACGGATGAAAAAGGACCTGGCCGAAGGTTGTGGGTATCCCGCTCTTATTACCGCCGTCACGCACCCCTTCGATGACCCCGTCAAGGAGGCGCCTTGGATGAAGATGCGGCTTTAAATCACCGTTATAATCTCTTGGGCCTACACAGTAACCAAAACTCCCCATCACAAGTTTCGAGCCCTTTCCCGTACCCAGGGGATCACGGTAAACCCCGACAATGCCGGTAATAGCTCCGCCATAGGCTTCCATGTTGGACGGAGAATTGTGTGTCTCCCCAGTAATAACGTAATAATGATCATTATCGAAACGCCCCGCACCGGCATTATCCCATAAAACCGAAACAACCCAGTTTTTTTCCTCCTTTAAGGCAAGCGTTGGAGCTTCGATACAGGTTTTAAAAAGATTATCTGCAACTTCTTTCTTTCCGGTCTCAAGGTCCAGGTAGTTAAATAACCCACGGAAAGTGTTGTGGTTGCAATGGTCGCTTCTTGCCTGGGAAATATATTCGAGTTCGATGTCCGTGGGGTCTGAAAGATCTACCTTTTTTCTTGCAGCCCGGACATCTTTGTCCAGAAAATAGGCCCTTATGGTTGGAATATCATTCGGGTTTAAAGCAAGGTTCCGGTCGTCACTAACCTTTTGAAGGGAGGCATCGCTGTCAATGGGAATCGAAACAACCGTGGGCGTATGATCGAGTTTGACTTTAGGTATTATATAACCAATCCCTCTTTTAGAGTCCCATCCGTTCTTTGCAAATATTTTTATCTGCTGGATGATGTCATTGGCTAAAAGTTCACCGGCAATTTTATCTGCGTCTTTGGCTGTAAGACTACTTCCCTTGACACAATATCGCCTGGACGTATAGACCGCTTCACCTTTAGCCAGCTTTATTCCCAGAATATCCTCAATTGCCTCTATAGCCGTACTCCCCGGATTATCCCTCACGCCGGGCCTGTACCCAACCCAGATTATCCAGTCAAAATCTATATCAAGGGGAGCAAAAGACGAAACTTCGGTGACAGGGTTTGTAAAAATTTCATCCTGTATGGTTTTAAGCTGATCGTCAGACAGGTCCGCATCTATGGTAACCACATTGACAGTGCGAACTTCATCAAGTTCAACTCCAAAATAGTGTTTGGCCTTTTGGCGGACTCCCTCGCCTACTGCATCAAAGAGCTCGGGTTTAAGTGCTATTTCAAGTCTGTGGGGCATTTAGGGTTCACCGTTCTGGGTTCATAGGTTCAGAGTTAACCGTTTAAGGATTCAAATCTCACGAATCAATGGTTCAGATTTGGTTGAACTCCTGAACCTGAACCTTTTAACCTTGAACCCCTGAACCTCTGAACCTCTTTACATATCAGTTAAAAAATATACGAGTTATATCATTATAAAACACAAATATCATAAGCATGAGAAGGATGAACATTCCTGCCTGCTGGGCCACTTCACGGACTTTTAAACTTACGGGACGCCCTATTATGGCCTCTAAAAAGAAAAACAGCAAATGCCCGCCGTCCAGAACCGGTATGGGCAAAAAATTGATTATAGCAAGGGTTATGCTGATGATTGCAATAAAAAAGGATAAGCTGGCTATACCCCTTTTTGCATAATGACCGGCCATCTGGGCAATCAGAATCGGTCCTCCTATAGTTTTTACAGACTCTGTACCCTTAATCAGCCTTACAATCCCTGATATTGTGCGCTTTGTCCATTTATACGTCTCGATTATGCTCTCGGATAATGCCTGCAATGGATTTAATTTCTTTATAAATCCGTCCGTACCGCTTGCAATCCCTATTCTATAGCTCTTTATTTCAACGCCGAACATCTTTTCAACTTTCAGTTCCGGCGTAATACGAACCATAAAATCAGATCCTTCGCGACGCACAGTTACTTCAAGGGTCTTGCCGTTACTCGACGCAATTAGATGAGCCATGTCTTCCCATAACTCAACGGAAGTTCCGTCAATGGCAACGATAAGATCTCCTTCCATGAGTCCCGCTTCTTGTGCGGGCTTACCCTCTAAAACAGTACCTATGGAGGGCTTTAATACAAAAATACCATATATTTGAAACATTACAAAAAATATCACGGCAGCCAGAAGAAAATTAAAAAAGGGACCTGCCGCAACGATTAAGATTCGTTTAAATACATGCTTGTGTGTAAAGGAGATAGGTATATCCTTGGGATCAATTTCGGCATCCGGCTCTTCCCCCACCATTTTTACATACCCGCCAAGGGGAATGGCTGAAATACGATAATCCGTGATGCCGATCTTCTTGCCGAGAATTCTTGGGCCGAACCCGAGTGAGAACTTCTCAACTCCAACACCGAATAACCGGGCCACAAGAAAATGGCCCAATTCATGAAAAAATATAAGGATGCCCAAAACAACGATAAATGCAAATATACTTGTGCTCATGATAAAACAGTTCCTGTTTTAAAGCTGTTAGTCCCGCTGCCATCGGAATTAAACGATGATAGTTCTTTTTCCCTGTAAGCTATGAGCTATGAGCTGGTTATCAGCTCACCAGCTATTTTTCTAGCCCATCTGTCCGCTTCAAGAATATCGGGCAGAGTTGCGTTATTGATAACAGTATGACGGTCCATGGTTTTACTGATTAATGCAAAAATTTTAACAAATGATATACGGTCACTTAAAAATGCCTCCACAGCTATTTCATTTGCTGCATTTAAAACTGCAGGAAGAGTCCCTCCGGTTTTACAGGCCGCATAGGCCAGGGCAAGACACGGAAATTTTTCTAAATCTGGATTGTTAAACTCAAGCGTTCCTATGCGTGCAAAATCCGGAATCGGCTGGCCCAGGGGCAGCCGCTCGGGATATGACATGGCATATGCAATAGCACCTTTCATATCAGGAATTCCGAGTTGAGCTATTACTGAGCCGTCTTTAAAAGAAACCATGGAGTGGATTATGCTTTGCGGATGAATTAAAACTTCGATTTCATCTGCCAAAACTTCAAAAAGACTCTTCGCCTCTAAAACCTCCAGCCCTTTGTTCATCAATGTTGCGGAATCGATACTTATCTTTTTACCCATCTGCCACACGGGATGTTTCAAAGCATCTTCAGGTTTTATTCCGTCAAATTTTTCTTTAGGCCGGTTTAAAAAGGGGCCTCCTGAGGCTGTAAGAAATATCTTATCTCGATCTTCAATACGGCTTCCTGCAATACACTGAAAAATTGCGCTGTGTTCACTATCAACAGGTAGAATCTTCACCTCTTTTTTAGATGCCTGTTTAACGACAATCTCCCCGGCCATTACAAGAGTTTCCTTATTTGCAAGGGCGATATCTTTTCCTGCATCTATTGCGGCCAGAGTCGGCATCAAACCTGCCGCACCAACAATGGCGGCAACAACCATGTCAACCATGCCAAGCGTTGCCGCTAAATTGTAGCCCTCTTCACCATGCATTATCTCAACACGCGTCCCTGAAGGAAGCATTTTTTTCAGCTCAAGGGCTCGCTTTTCATCGAAAACAACGGCCAGTTCAGGAGCGAATCGGACGATCTGGCCGGCAAGCAAAGCAACGTTTTCTTTTGCTGCAAGTGCTTTAACTTCAAAGCGCTCAGGAAATTTTTCTACGATCTCGAGAGCGTTTCTTCCTATGGAGCCGGTGGAACCGAGTATGGAAAGGTTTTTCATTGGATTTATTATTGTTGATTGATGATTGACAATCATCAATCATATCATGTAAATCTTAAATAAATAAGCCAAAGGAGCTGCAAATAAAAGTGCATCAATTCGATCTAAAAAACCTCCGTGACCTGGAAGCAGACCTCCCGAATCCTTAATATTAGATGAACGCTTGAGTTCGGATTCAAACAAATCACCTGCCTGCCCTGCAATTCCGATAACAAGAAAAAACAAAAGACTTGATGCCCATGGAAAAACAGGAAGAAAAAAGAACTTTGCGATAGAGCCTGCAAACAGGTTCGCAGCCAATCCGCCGATTGAGCCTTCTATTGTCTTGCCGGGACTCACAGCCGGGCAAAGTTTATGCCGTCCCAGATATGAGCCAAAATAGTATGCACTTATGTCGCCGGCAAAAACAATGGCCAGTAAAAAAAATACCCACAGCATGCCGTCAGGCTGGTTTCTAATCAATACAAGAAAGGAAAGTAAAAGTGGAATATAAACAATTCCCTGAAGCTGCTTTTTAACTGTTTCAAGTACCAGTGGATCTTTTTTAAACTGCCATATGGAAATCAGACCGCAAATGATAATGTTTAATGCAATTAGGCCTAAAATAAGATCATAAAAATTACCATAAGAAGCCACTATTATCATCGCTCCGGTAAAAAACCCGGTAACCGTAATAAAAGAGAACGGTTTCCCTTTCGCGGTTGCAACGATGCGAAAATATTCCCACATGGACAATACACATACAATACCGATCAATATGGCAAAATAAGCGCCTCCCTTTATAATAAGAAAAATAAGAAGGGGTAGTGCAACAAGACCTGTTATCCAGCGTTTTAGGTGCATAATAATAGTTGGTAGCTCACAGGTGATAGCTCATGGCTCGCAGGTAATAGCTGATAGGTGCCGGTTGGTCGGTCGAGTCCCGCTTTAGCGGGATTGCCCGGTTACTATATAGTACCTGCTGTTAATCTTATAATCTTACCAGCTCATCAGCTTACCAGCTTATTAACTTACTTATACTTTTCCGAACCTTCGTTCACGCTTCTGGTAGTCTTTTATGATAGACAAAAATTCTTCTTTGGTAAAGTCTGGCCACAGCGTATCCGTAACGAAGATTTCCGTATATGCAATCTGCCACAGAAGGAAATTGCTTATACGCATTTCCCCGCTGGTTCGAATAAGTAAATCCGGGTCCGGGATTGTACTTGTATAAAGGTGTTTGGAAATGAGTTCAGATGTTATCAAATCAGGATCTATCTTTCCCTCTTTTATTTTTAGTGCAATCTGTCGAACCATTTGAACAATTTCAGAGCGCCCGCCGTAGCTTAATGCAAGATTTAGATGCATACCGTCATTTTTCTTTGTTAAGGTCATTGTCTTATCCAATGCACGCTGAACAGCCTCGGGCAGGCGTTCTATCTGTCCGATTGCATTAAGACGGATATTTTTATCTATCATATCTTTATGTTCTGATTCGAGAAATTTTACCAGGAGAGACATAAGCGCATCGACCTCTTTTTTTGGTCGTTGCCAGTTTTCCGTAGAAAAAGCATACAGGGTCAGATGGGCTATTCCGGTTTCTCTGCAGGTTTTAACAATCGTTCGAACCGTTTGGGCGCCCTTTTCATGTCCTTTAATTCGGCTGAGCAGGTGCTGTTTTGCCCAACGGCCGTTGCCGTCCATAATGATGGCAACATGTAAGGGGAGCTTTGTGACATCAAGATCGGTACGGGTAGAGGAAGATTTGCTAAAACTCAAGGATCTCTTTCTCTTTCTCTTTATTAATATCGTCAATTAAATTTATATTCTCGTCCGTAATCTTCTGGACTTGCTCCTGGGCCCTGAATGCATCGTCTTCCGAAATATCTCCATCCTTTTTTAAGCCTTTTAACAGCTCGTTTGAATCACGCCTGATATTGCGAACCGCAATCTTATGATCTTCGCTTATTTTATTTACGATTTTTACAAGTTCTTTCCGCCTTTCTTCCGTAAGTGGTGGAATAGATATACGTATAATTTTGCCATCACTCGATGGAGTAAGACCTAAATCTGATTTTAAAATAGCCTTTTCAATTTCCTTAATCACGGAAACATCCCACGGTTGTATTGTAATAAGGCGACTTTCAGGAACGGAAAGGGTTGCCATCTGGTTTAAAGGAGTCATTGTACCGTAGTAATCGATTCGTATTCCATCAAGAATTGACAAAGAAGCACGCCCTGTCCTTACTTTTTTAAATTCATTTTTCAGGGCGGTTATCGACTTACCCATATTTTCTCTGGTTTCCTGGTATATTGATTCAATCATGGCGTTTTCCTAAAAAGTTGTTAAGTAGTTGGGTTGTTGAAGTGTCAAGAAAACAGCTCATAGCTATGAGCTATCAGCTATTAACTATTTATCATTGTGCCCACTTCAACGCCACATACAACCTTTCTTATATTTCCTTTCTGTTTTAGATTAAACACAGATAGAGGAAGATCATTATCCATTGCCAGCGAAATCGCCGTCATATCCATAACTTTGAGCTGTTTTTCCAGAACTTCCATATAGGTAATTTTTTTTAGCATCTTTGCTTCGCTGTTCACAATAGGATCCGAATCATAAAGACCATTTACCTTAGTAGCCTTTAGCAGTATCTCGGCATGAATCTCCTGAGCCCTTAAAACTGCTGCCGTATCGGTAGTAAAGTAAGGATTACCTGTACCAGCTCCGAAAATAACCACACGCCCTTTTTCAAGGTGCCTGATGGCTCTGCGAAGTATATAGGGCTCAGCTACCTCGTGCATGGATATGGCAGTCTGAATGCGTGTCTGAATTCCTCTTTTTTCCAGTGCATCCTGAAGGGCCAGGCTGTTTATCACTGTAGCCAGCATTCCCATGTGGTCGGCGGAGGTTCGATCCATTCCGAATGAACTTGCGGCAACCCCTCTGAAAAAATTACCGCCACCTACAACAACAGCAATTTGAACTCCGAGATCGAATATGGAACGGATCTCTTCGGCCACATAGTTTAACATATCCGAACTTATACCAAAAGCTTGCTCCCCCATCAGGGCTTCACCGCTCAACTTCAGCACAATTCTTTTAAATTGAGGAGGTGTCAACTTTTAAGACCCACCTATCTGAAACCTTGCAAAACGTTTAATTGTAATATTTTCACCTATCTTTGCAATTAATTCATTCAAGAGATCTGCTATTGCAATACCGGGATCACGGACGTACGCCTGGTTTAATAAACAGTTTTCCTTAATAAATTTATTAAGTTTCCCTTCTGCTATCTTGTCTATCATCTTTTCAGGCTTTCCCATTTCAAGAGCCTGGGCGCGATAGATCTCTTTTTCCTTGTTTATTATATCTTCGGGAACATCTTCAGGGCTGATTCCAAGGGGATTGGTTGCTGCAATATGCATGGCAATATTTCTTGAAAATTCTTTGAAATCATCGCTGTTTGCAACGAAATCCGTCTCGCAGTTAATTTCCACAAGCACACCCAGCTTGCCACCCATATGGATATAAGACTGAACCGCCCCTTGTGTCATTGCCCTGCCTGCTCTCTTGGCAGCAGTTGCCAGACCTTTTTTCCGCAAAAAATCTCCTGCCTTATTCATATCACCTTCGCACTCTGAAAGCGCTTGTTTACAATCCATGATCCCTGATCCGGTTTTTTCTCTCAGTTGTTTTACCATTGCTGCGTCAATATTTGCCATCTCTATTCTCCTGCCTCATCTGCTTCAGTATTTTCTTCAGGTTCACCTGCTTCAGTATTTTCTGCAGGTTCATCGGTTTCAGATTCTTTCAGCGTTTCCGTTGTTGTTCTTTTGATTATTTCTACTACGGGGCCATCAGAACCGTCGGAAATAATCTTCCTTTCACCTGGCTGCAATTCGGCACCGGCAGCAGAAACCTCGGTTTCTTCTTCTACTTCCTTGTCCGACTCAGCCTGCTTTTTCTCCGCCAATCGTTCTTTCCCTTCAATGCATGCATCGGCAATCCTGGACGAGATCAATCGTATTGCACGTATTGCATCATCATTACCGGGAATTATGTAATCAATGTCATCGGGATCACAATTAGTATCGACAACTGCAACGATTGGGATTTCCAGCCTTTTCCCCTCACGTACGGCTATTGCCTCATTTTTAGGATCAACAATAAAAATTGCTCCGGGAAGCCCATTCATAGTACTGATTCCGCCGAGATTGTTGTCAAGCTTCCCCCTTTCCTTTTCAAGTTTCAGCCTCTCTTTTTTTGGAAAAAGGTTAATCGACCCGTCATTTATAATGTTATTGAGATAATTAAGGCGATCTATACTCTGTTTTATAGTCTGAAAATTTGTCAGCATCCCCCCCAGCCATCGGTTATGGACATAAAACATTTCGCACCGATTAGCCTCTTCATAGATGGAATCTCGGGCCTGTTTCTTTGTGCCGACAAAAAGTACAGACTTGCCGCCGGCAACCGTATCGATAATAAAATCGTAAACAGTTTTGAACATTCGCACGGTTTTCTGAAGATCGATGATATAGATACCATTCCTTGCCCCGAAGATGTATGGTTTCATCTTTGGATTCCAGCGTTTGGTCTGATGACCAAAATGAACTCCAGCTTCAAGGAGTTCCTTCATTGTTACATAAGCCATTACTCTCTCCTTCTTTTTATGGTTTTTCCACCGCCTTTATCTCCCCTGTTTCCGACTTCATCTTGAGACCTTTGCAAAACGGCACTTTTTGCCCGATTTCTGCGTCAGGCTCAAATTTCAATCCTCGAAATATTCAATATATTCCTGTGGTTAAAATTTTCGCCTTCCTTGAACTCGAATAAAAATTACCATTTTTCAGAGGTCTAATCTTAATAAAGCACCGGGAAAAAGGTCCAAAGACGTGTGAGCTGTTAAAAAAATCTTCTGTCTTTAACAAAATATAATCGGATTCGCAACATTTATTTTATTTTTTCATCATCTGAACAACACGATAGTATCCGCTGTAATCTTTTGAAAAAACAACATTATCATATTTGCCGTATTTATCAATAATCTTTTTGACATCATCTTTCTGATCATGCCCTATCTCAAGAAGTAAACTTCCACGCTTCTTGAGATAGATATGGGCAAAACAGATAATATGTCTTAAGCTGCATAGGCCATCTTCATCCCCATCAAGAGCTATTTTTGGTTCATATTCGTAAATTTCAGGCTCAAGGGAGTTGATTACCCCTGTTTGTATATAAGGCGGATTTGACAAAATCATATTAAAAGAAGCTTTTTTGTCATTTAAAGGCTTGAGCCAATCACCGGTAAAAAATAAGATTCTATCATCCAGTTCATTTCGCTTTGCATTCTCTTTTGCCACTTTGATTGTTTTTAAGCAGCAGTCTGAAGCAAAAAACAGGAGGCCTGGCTGCTCACTTGCCAATGCTATAATTATAGCTCCGGATCCTGTGCCCAGATCGAGTATGCACATCGGCTGTGTGTCTGAGTTTAAGTCTGAAGTCCCGGATAAAAGAGAAAGAGCCGCCTCAACCAGGCATTCCGTTTCAGGCCTCGGAATAAGGACATCTTTCGTAACAGTCAGGTTGAGTGCCCAAAATTCCTTGGAACCTGTAATATATGCAACAGGCTCCCGTCTGACTCTCCTTTTAATCAGGGCTTTAAATTTCTCAAGCTCATTACTGTTAAGCGGCTGATCGTATCGTAAGTATAAATCAATCCTCTTTATCTTCAGTGTATGTGCCAGAAGTATTTCAGCACCGGCTCTCGGGCTTTCTATATTGTGGGATTTAAAATAAGAAGTAGTCCATTTGAGGAGTTTAAGTATGGTCCATTCATCACCTCCGGACATGGCCTGATTATGCATTCTGAAGTGCCTGGGCCTGGTGATATGTTGTAACCTCATTGATTATTTCATTTATATCGCCCTGCAAAATACTTTCCAGTTTATAAAGCGTAAGCCCCACGCGGTGGTCGGTGACCCTTCCCTGCGGGAAATTGTAGGTTCTTATTCTTCCGCTCCTGTCTCCGGTCCCGATCTGGTTTTTTCGTTCTTGTGACCGCGCTTCATTTTGCTCTTGAATCATACTGTCAAGAAGACGGGCTCGTAAAACCTTCATAGCCTTGTTTTTGTTTTTCAGTTGTGATTTTTCATCCTGGCATGTCACGACAAGCCCTGTAGGGAGGTGGGTAATTCGCACTGCTGAATCTGTTGTGTTTACACTCTGCCCCCCGGGACCGGTTGAACGATATACATCTATTTTGAGTTCACTCTGGTCAATTTGAAGTTCGACGTCTTCAGCCTCTGGGAGTACTGCAACGGTCACAGCAGACGTATGTATCCGTCCCTGCGTCTCTGTTGTCGGGACACGCTGTACACGATGGGTGCCACTTTCAAACTTTAAAGCGCTGTATGCCGCTTTGCCGTGAACCATTGCGATAATCTCCTTGAAACCGCCTACACCGGTTTCATGATGAGACATTACTTCAACTTTCCAGTTTTTATTTTCAGCGAATTTACTGTACATTCTGAAAAGATCGCCTGCAAACAAAGCAGCTTCTTCCCCACCGGTACCCGCACGAATTTCAAGGATAATATTTTTCTCATCATTTGGATCCTTAGGCACCAGGAGTTTCTTTAGTTCTTCTTCAAGGCTCTCTTTTTTATTATTTAGTAAAGAGATCTCTTCACGTGCCAGATCTTTTATATCCGGGTCACCATCTGCCAGCAATTCTCTGCTTTCATCCAGATCTTCAAAGGTCTTCTTGTATGTCCTGAACACTGTTACGACTTTGATGAGTTCTGCATGCTCACGGACGTACTTCTGGTATGCCTCTTGATTCTTAATAATATCCGGATCACTTAAAAGCTTTTCAACCTCTGAAAATCGCTTTTCAACCCCTTTTAGCTTTTCAAACATGGATGTAAAAACCCCTTAAAGGCTGGAAAGCAAGGAGGCTGGAAAGCTTGGAGGCTAAAAGACTTAAAAGAAAAGCAACTCCTGATAAATCGAGATGTCCGCTTTGCTCTATCAGCCTTACAGCTTCCAGGCCTTCCAGCCTCCTTGCTTACTATTCTCCCAGCTTACTTGCCTCCTGGCTTCCAAGCTTATTTGCTGGCTTCTTCCTTTTTTTGGAACTTCTCATATTTCCTGCGGAAACGCTCTATCCGGCCGGCAGTATCAATAAGCTTCTGCTTACCTGTAAAAAAAGGATGACATTTCGAACAGATTTCAACTCGAATATCTGACTTTGTTGAGCCGACTTCTATCACATTTCCACACGCACATTTTATCGTTGTCTGAGCATACTCAGGATGAATATCCTTTTTCATTGGTGCTTAAACCCCCAGTTTTAAATTATGTATTCATAGAATTTAAAAAGCTTGCATTATTTTTTGTTCCGCTCATTTTTCCAAGAAGAAATTCCAGGCTGTCAACAGGATTTAATGAGGTAAGAAGTTTTCTTAAAATCCAGACGCGATTTAATGTCTCTTCATTTAAAAGGAGTTCTTCTTTCCTGGTACCGGATTTCTTTATATCAATTGCAGGGAATACGCGCTTATCCGAAAGCCTGCGATCTAACTGAATCTCCATATTCCCTGTTCCCTTGAATTCTTCAAAAATGACTTCGTCCATACGGCTGCCTGTATCAATAAGTGCAGTCGCTATAATAGTTAGGCTTCCCCCTTCTTCAATATTTCTTGCTGCTCCGAAAAATCTTTTAGGACGCTGGAGAGCGTTGGAATCTACACCTCCTGAAAGAATCTTTCCGCTCGGCGGCATAACGGCATTATGTGCTCGGGCCAAACGGGTTATACTGTCTAAGAGGATCACAACATCCTTTTTATGTTCCACAAGCCTTTTTGCCTTTTCGATTACCATTTCAGCGACTTGAACATGCCTTTCCGCCGGCTCGTCAAATGTAGAGCTTATAACTTCAGCATTAACCGATCTTTTCATATCCGTGACTTCTTCAGGACGCTCATCAATAAGGAGTACAAACGGAACCACACCACCATGGCTGGCAATAATGCTGTTTGCGATGTTTTGCAACAACATGGTCTTTCCCGACCTGGGAGGTGAAACGATCAGCCCCCTCTGGCCAAAACCGACGGGAATCATAAGGTCCATTATGCGGGTGGAATAATTATCTGAATCGGTTTCGAGATCCATCTTCCTGTCAGGATAAAGAGGAGTTAAATTATCAAAAAGAATCTTATCCCTTGCGATTTCCGGATCTTCAAAGTTAACAGCCTCAACCTTTAACAGGGCAAAATACCGTTCTGATTCCTTGGGCTGTCGTATTTGTCCTGATATTGTATCTCCTGTCCTTAAGTTAAAACGTCGTATCTGAGAGGGGGAAACATAAATATCATCCGGTCCGGGCAAGTAATTGGAATCGGGTGATCTTAAAAATCCGAATCCGTCCGGAAGAATTTCGAGTGTACCCTCACCAAAAATCATACCGTTTTTTTCAATCTGCCTCTGGAGCAATGCAAACATTAGCTCCTGTTTTTTCATTCCGGCGGCCCCTTCAATATTGTACTCTTTGGCCATCTGGGTCAGTTCACTTATTTTTTTTTCCTTAAGTTCAGCTATATTCATCGAATTTTTACTCCTATCACTATTTTATTTGGTGTCTCTTCTAAAATATCTACCAATTGATGCACTCGTAAAAAGTAACGTGGATGGCTAACTAAAAAGTTCTATATACAAAGCGTAGTGGTTTTTTCAGGGACGAGGCAATACACGTAGTATGCCGAGTGCCTGAAAAACCGCTACAACACAGTAGATGGGACTTTTTACAACGCCATCAATTTAAACACTCATAAAAAACACGGAAGCTTATTATTACCGAAAGAAAATATGAGACCTATGCAAATCACCACTTTTCATCTCCCGCCCCCTGGCAGAATGTCAGGTGGCACATCCCGCCACAGGCGAGGCTAAAATTCGGTACGCAGTGAAGCTTTAGCGCTATCCTCGATCCGCCTCAAGCAAACCTGTGGTTGATATTATCGCCTTCCTTGAACTTGAATAAAAATTAGCATTTTTCAATGGTCTCAGACTGGATCCTATCGGTACTTCTGGAGGAATATGCGTGTTTTGTGATTTATATTAGAAGAAATTTTTAGGCATCCTCTCCATATGGCGGGTTCTATGCCTAATTGACCGCTAGAATATATCATGATTTTATACCTGTCAAGCGCTTTCGGCCTATTTTTAATATATTTTTTTTCTATAAATGTGTTATAGCTAATAAAATGATTGAGCTCGATTCTAATATTTTACCTAAAAAAAAAGGCGCTTATATTGTCGGAGGCTCCATCCGGGATCTTATTCTTGGAAGATCCCCTACCGATTACGACATAGCTGTTTTAAAAAATCCGGAAGAATTTGCAGAAAATATTGCAGAAAAAACATCGGGCCGTATTGTTGAAATGGGAAAACCTGCACAAATGATATTCCGGGTGGTTTCTAAAAACAACATTTTTGATATCTCATATGCAATCGGAGCATCTATTGAGGATGATCTTTCAAAAAGGGATTTTACTATAAATGCTATTGCCTGTGATTTATCGTCCGGTAAAATTATCGACTGCACAAACGGCTTAAAGGACATTTCCGACAAAAAAATTCGCATGGTCTCAAAAGAAGTTTTTCAAAAAGATCCGATCCGTCTTTTAAGAGCCTTTAGATTGGGAGCATTTCTAAATTTCAGTATAGAACCTCAAACAATTTCTGCCATAAAAGAAAATGCAAAACTATTACAAAAATCTGCCGGCGAAAGGATCAGGGCGGAACTTTTCAAAATCCTCGGCACATCAAATTCTCATTATTTTCTAACTCAAATGGCTAAAACCGAAGTTCTGCAGGCCACCTTCCCTGAACTCGCCGGCCTGCAAGGGTGTTTTCAAAACAGACATCATGCTTTTGACGTCTTCGAACATACCATGAAAGCTTATTTACATCTTGAAACAATACTCAACGATTGTAAAAAATTTCTACCAGAAGCATACGGACAATTTGACCCGTGCACAGATTCCGGAAAAAGTGGGCTTTTAAAATGCTCAATACTGCTGCATGATATAGGAAAACCTTCAGCTCGAACTATAGACAACAAAGGAAATATCCATTTCTATGGGCATGGGAAAAAGAGTGCCGACATGACAAAAAAAATCAGCAAGAGGCTGAAATTTTCAACCAGGGAGGCATCTTATATTGATTTTATTATTCGCAACCACATAAGGCCTTTGTTTCTCTTTACCGGTCATCAAAAGAAAACAATAACACAAAAAGGGATTACACGATTCTTTTTAAAATGCGGCAGGCTTTCACCGGATCTTCTTATTCATACAATGGCTGATATTAAAGGAAAAGGGAATAAAAATGATGAGAGGAACAAAGCATTTACAGACTTTGCAAAGGAAATGATCAAATATTATTTCTCCTTTTTTCGAGCCGAAAAGCTAAAACCCCCACTTATAACAGGTAATGACCTGATTAATGATTTCGGTCTGACACCGTCGCCTTTATTTAAAACAATTTTAAGCCGTGTGGAAGAAGAAAGGCTGTCGAAAAATATCATGAACAGACAAGAGGCCCTTCAATTCGTGAAGGAAATCATAAATTCTGATATCTGCAAGCGTTCACGGAACGTTGAAATTAGAAAATAGAAATGGGAAATTTGACGGTTTCGTAAAAAGTATCGCCGATGGCTAAGTAGAAAGTTCCATATACCCCCGCTAAAAATCAGCGGGATAAAAAGGCGCATCAAATCTCCCGCATTTCAAGTTTCAAGCCGTGAACGACTACCATTTTAATTTAATCCCTGACTTTTCATTCAGACACTATATAGTTTGTTTTTATATGGTTCATATATTTATATTGACAAATAACAAACTATATAGTATCTTTTTATCTATCTATGAAAACCAAACTTGGATTTATCGGTAGAAATATACGGTATTTAAGACGTGAACGAGGCTGGACTCTTGCCGTGCTTGCATCCAGGGCAGGAATGAGCGAAGTGCCTCTTGGCAGAATAGAAAGAGGCGTTAATGCCCCCTCGGCAGCAGCTATTTACAGCCTGGCAAAGGCCCTCGATGTTTCCGTTGATAATCTCTTTGCCGAGGAACATGAAACTCTCCGACTCCACCGGTTCGAGGATAAAAAAACCCCCTTCCTGATCACCCCGGACGTGGAAGATATTTTCTCTCCGCAGCTCAAATCCATGGCAAAGGATATTATCGAGGGGTTTCAAGCTTTGGAAGATATTTGTGCCGCACAAAAACGTGCAAGAATACCTCTTTTTGTCCCCTTTGACACAAATGAGCACGGAATGGAAATCCTTTCACTTACTGTCCGCAGGTACATGGGGGTTGAGTACGGAATTGTCTTTGACTATTTCGAGCTATTTGAAAGCCAGGGATTCCGTGTTATTGCCGTTCCCATGCCCAAAGCCCTAGACGGCTTTTCTTATTACGACCCTGTCAATCAGAATGCGTTCTTTTTTCTTAACACTAAAAAAAATCCTGAAAGGCAGCTTTTCCGACTGGCTTATGAGCTCGGCAGTATCCTGATCATGACAGCCGCAATACAAAGAAACGAAACCCTGGTAGAAAATGCCGATCAAAAGTCTTCTAATAAAAAGCCATTCACAGCCAATCGAGCAGCCAGGCGTTTTGCCGCAACATTTCTCATGCCGTCAGGCGCAGTCATCGACACGGTCCGGCAACTTGGAATACAGAAAAAACAATGGTCATATGAACTTTTGCTTCGCATCAAGCATCGCTTTGGTGTTTCAACCGAAGCGTTCCTTTACAGGCTTGATGAACTGGGTCTGATCCATCCGTCTCTGCTAAAGTCCCTTAAGCAAAAAATTACCGACCATTACAAAAAAACAGACTACGGTGAGCCCGATTTTTCCAGACGCCTGCTAACTCCCAACGGTCGCCTGTGGGACCTGGTGTTGACCGGCAAAGAATTCAAAGAAGGACGAAAAGAAGTGTTGGAGATTGAAAAGCTATTTGAAAAAAGAAAAGTTGTAAAAAAATCATAAACGTATTGCATTACATCAATTATAAGATTATAATAGTATTGCATTACGATTATTTTCTATTCATTATAGTATAGTAACCCTGTCAATAAATTTAAGAAAATTGCGGAGGCCGCAAAATGTTAGATGATATTTTCAAGCTCAGCAGAAACTTTTTAAAAACTTTTAATAAGCCTTACAAACGATACTTTCTTGAAAAATACCCGCTTGCAAGCAGGTTTTCTATTATCACCGGCCAGCGAGGCGTCGGTAAAACCACAGTACTTATTCAAAAGATATTATCAGCAAATGATAAAGATATTTTTACCAAAAATGCACTTTACGTTCCTGTTGATCATTTTGCTGTGGCCGGCAGAAGCCTTTATGAAATTGCTGAAGAGTTTTATAACCTTGGTGGTAAGATGATATGTTTCGATGAGATTCATAAATATGCAGGCTGGTCAGGTGAACTGAAAAGTATTTATGATATTCTGCAGGAACTGACTATTCTTGCTTCAGGCAGTTCCGCCATGGAGATACTTAAGGGCAGCCATGATTTGAGCAGAAGAGCTATAGTCTATCCAATGACAGGTCTTTCTTTCAGAGAATACATAGACTTTACCGCAGGCATTAAGACAAAACCTCTCGCTTTGCAAAGCATATTAAAAAACCACGAGAAATTTTCATACGATATTATTACATCCGTGGAAAGTAAAAAGAAAAAAGTTTTAGCCCTTTTCAAAGACTATCTTCAGTTTGGATATTTCCCTTATTTTAAGGAATTTAACGATATTTCGCTATATCATATAACTTTGGAACAAAGTATCCGCACGACAATAGAAAGCGATCTTTTATCCATATACCCAACATTAAACGGTAGCAGCATAAATAAAATTAAAAAGCTCCTTGCCGTTATTGCAGAATCCGCCCCATTTACACCTGACTTGAAACGACTCAAAAAAATTGTTGAAATTGGAGATGAACGTACCCTCAAAAATTATCTTAAGTATCTTGAAGACGGAGGAGTAATTATATCCCTCACAAAAAGAGGAAGTGGGCTTGGCGCGCTGGAAAAACCGGAAAAAATCTATCTTAATAACCCGAACCAGATATATGCAATAAGTAGCAAAGGTAAAGAAAACACAGGAACCATACGTGAAACATTTTTTATCAACATGCTTTTAATTCTGCATAAAATCTCAATGCCCCAAAAGGGAGATTTTTATGTTGATAATAAATACACCTTTGAAATCGGGGGCAAAAATAAAAGCTTTAAGCAGATAAAAGACATAAACAACTCTTTTCTTGCAATTGACGACGTAGAAACAGGAATTGGCAATAAAATTCCATTATGGTTGTTTGGCTTTTTGTATTAGGACAATAGAATGCTGACTTATGACTGTATCAACTAACTAACCGTTAAACGGAATACGGATATTTACAGTAAATATATTGCGATATTAGAACAAATTCAAAACCCGAAATATTGCATATGAAAAAAAGTAAGGAGTCGATATGAATTAAGACGCGGTTCTTCCTGTTGAACAAATTGATAGTATTATACTCTTTCTGCGTGGACAAAAGGTGTTTTTGGATCGCGATCTTGCATACCGGAATAGGATAAATCTTAAAGATTCCAATTTGGAATCTTAAAGAAAGGCCAACATTCAAAATACTTGCCATACGCCTTCACAGAGCAGGGTGTGGCCATGCAACACATCCATGCCCTTGATGACGCGAAACTTGCAGGCAATGAAAAAGATATGACCATGCTCTTAAAATAACAGATTAAACAAGAGGATATCTTAACTATGCCAAAAGAACTTACAAACTCAACGATAGAACGCCAGAATGTTTTGAACAACCCCTATGCAGTTACCGAAATTCAAAAAGCTGTAGATCTCAGATGCATCTTTTTTGAAGGCCGCCATTGGTTAAACAAGGAGCAGATCGCTTCTTTTTTTGAAGTCACGCCGCGTACCATCGATAATTATCTCAACAAATATGAAAGCGAATTGCGTCATAACGGTTACGAAGTGCTCAAAGGTATCCGATTGAAAAAGTTGAAGAAAGCTATAATTAAGCAGTTTGATGACGAAATTAATTTCATTACCAAAACAACGACTCTCGGCATATTCGATTTCAGGGCGTTTCTTAATATAGCGATGTTGCTGACCGAAAGCGAACGGGCCCGCGTGTTACGGCAGACCATTCTGGATATAGTTATCGATACCATAAATCAGCGTACCGGCGGCAGCACCAAATATATCAATCAGCGTGACGAAGATTTTATTATTGCCTACTTTCAGGAAGAGAATTACCGCAAGGAATTTACCAATGCGTTGCGGGATTATGTGGATATGGGTAATTTTAAATACCCGATGTACACCAATAAAATTTATGTCAGCATCTTTCGTGAAAATGCACAAGAATACCGCAAGATACTAAAGCTGCACGAGAAAGATAAAGTTCGCGATACCTTTTATTCCGAGGTTCTTGATCTGGTGGCTTCCTACGAATACGGATTTGCCAAACTGCTGGAAGCTGCATATGAAAAACGTCAGATAAAACTAAACTCATGGGATGTAGATCTGCTCTTTAAGGAATTTGAGAAACAGCCGCACTGGAAACCCCTGGTTGAGAGAGCCAGAAACAAGATGGCAAGCCGTGACCTGGCGTTCAGGGATGCACTTCATTTGCAGCTAAAAGAATATATTATGCCTGTTCAAGCTGATGAATTTGAACGTTTTCTTGGAGAGAAAAGCAAGGAGTTGGCAGAACGCCTGGAAGAAGCCAAAGATGTTTTCAAACGGTTAAAGGAACGTTAATAATGGGATTTGTCTACCCTACGCTTGAACAAGCCATGGAAATACATCAGAAAACCGTTGAGGTCAGCGGTGGCGGAGCAATGGGAAAATTGGATATGGGAAGGCTCGAAAGTGTCCTTTGCCATATCCAAAACGATGACTACTATCCGGCTTTTGAAGACAAACTGACCCATCTCTTTTTCGGCGCCTGTAAATTCCATTGTTTTGAGGACGGAAACAAACGGATCGCCATTTCATTAGGCGCCCAGTTCTTATTGCTGAACGGTTATGTTTTCGTTACCAAACGGTTTATCCATGAAATGGAAAATATCAGCTATCATGTCGCAACGGGAAAAATTGATAAAGACCTGCTAAAAGAGATTATAAGCGCTGTCATTGAAGATGACATGGAACGTGAAGGTCTGAAACTGAAGATATTGATGGCAATTTCGAACTAAACGGAAACAATTGAATGAAAAAGAATAAGACTTTTTTCAGGGTTAAATAAAATGCTGTCGAATAACCATACAAAATCAACCGATCGGTATGTAGCGCTGGATGTGGAAACAACCGGTTTTTCGCCACAAAATGGTGACAGGGTAATAGAAATAGGCGCTGTTGCTATTGAGGGTCAGAGCATTGTCGCTGAATTCAGCATGCTCATTGATGCCGGCAAAAGGATTCCATGGCAAGTCCAAAAGGTGCATGGCATAACCAATGAAATGCTATATGGCGAATCAAAGCCGGATGAAGTGTTGCCGGAGTTTTACAAGTTCATTGCCGGAAATATCCTGGTAGCTCACAATGCGAGCTTTGATATCGGATTTCTAAGACACGAATTTGCTTTATTAGGTATGAGCCTGAATAACAGGTCTTTATGCACACTAAAAATGAGCAGAAAGCTATATCCGAATCTGCCCAATCATAAACTGGAAACAGTGAGCCGGTATTTGCTTGGAGAATCATGCGAACAGATGCAGATGCACAGAGCGCTTGATGACGCAAAACTTGCTGGCATGATATGGCTTGAAATGGGAAAGATATGAGTGTTTCATCCGACATTATTTATCGGTATTGGGGCAAGGCGCGGCCTGATGACAAAACCGGTCCGGCATTCCATCTTTTGCCATACCATTGCCTGGATGTGGCGGCGGTGGGGTGGATTTTGCTAAACCCTCAAAAATCGCTTTGTCTTCGCATGGCAACACAGCTTGGGATTGAATCACGCTGGCTGCGTGACTTTTTTGTCTTTTGTTTGGCTCTTCACGATATGGGTAAATTTTCGAGGGCATTTCAGGGGTTGAAAACAGATCTATCGCCTGATTTGGTTAAAGCCAATCCAAGGATGCAATACACTGAGCGGCACGATACCCTTGGCTTCTTGTTATGGCGAGAGAATCTATCTACTCAACTTGAGAAACTGCCTTCCGGTAACAGTGAATGGCTAAACAAAATTGAGCCTTGGATGGAAATTGTTACGGGTCACCACGGCATTCCGCCGAAAAAATCAGGTAGCCGAATTTCAAATTTTTTTGAACAGGAAGATGAAGAAGCGGCCTGTCATTTTGTATGGGACGTATACAGTATGTTCCTCTCTGAGTTTGATCATACCGCTCTGCTCGATAGCGACTTGAAACAACGATTGAAAACCGTCTCATGGCAACTGGCTGGGATTGCAGTGATGGCGGATTGGCTGGGATCAAACCAGGAGCATTTCAAGTACTACAGCAAACCGGAGGAGTTGGTTATTTATTGGCATAAACACGCTTTACAATCAGCAAAAAAAGCGATTCAATCCATGCCCGCAAAGCCAAAGACGAGCCGGTTTCAAGGTCTAAACAACCTGTTTCCTTCGTTTATTCCGACACCATTACAAAAATACGCAATCAATGAACCGTTAAATGATAAACAACAACTTTTCATTCTTGAAGATGTCACTGGTGCTGGTAAAACAGAAGCCGCTCTGATTCTGACACACCGTTTGTTAAGTGCAGGATTAGCGGATGGTTTGTACGTGGCATTGCCAACTATGGCTACCGCCAATGCCATGTACAAGAGGGTGGGTGAAGTGTATCGCCGTTTTTACGAAAGCAGCAGCGATTTACCTTCGTTGATATTGGCGCATGGAGCACGGGAACTATCTAATGCGTTTCGTAAATCAGTATGTCTCCCGGAAAATCAAGCAGAAGACCTGAACTACACAAATGGCTATGATGAGCTGGAACAGGAGCTGAGCGCCACAGCTTATTGCCATACATGGCTGGCCGATAGTCGGAAAAAGGCTTTGTTGGCCGATGTTGGCGTTGGTACCCTTGATCAGGCATTGCTGGCTGTATTGCCTGCTCGTCACCAGTCCTTGCGGCTTCTTGGCCTTGGACGTAAAGTGTTGCTGGTCGATGAGGTTCATGCTTATGACAGCTACATGCAGAAATTGCTTGATGCTTTGCTGGAAATGCATGCAAGGCAGGGAGGCAGTGTGATTCTGTTGTCGGCCACCTTGCCGCAAACCATGCGTGAAAATCTGGTCGAGGCTTTTCATCGCGGCCTTGGCGATGCCACCCCTGAAATCCGTAGTGATGCCTATCCGTTGGCCACCCATTCACCGGCAGCAGGTGAGTATGAAAAATATATTGACACCCGCAAAGAAGTTAAACGCACAGTAACGGTCAGGCAGTTGGATGCAGAAGATGCGGTAATTGAGCAAATTCAGCAGGCTGTGAGTAATGGGCAGTGTGTTTGCTGGATTCGTAATACGGTGAAAGCGGCGCGTAAAAGTCATCGAACTTTGGCGCAATGTGAATGGATGGACAAAGATCATTTGCATCTGTTTCACAGTCGTTTTGCCATGATAGACAGACAACAAATTGAAGAAGAAACCTTGAAGCGATTTGGCGACAAGTCGAAGCATGTAGATCGGAAAGGGCGGGTGATAATTTCTACACAGGTGGTTGAGCAATCACTGGACCTGGATTTTGATGTGTTGATCACCGACCTCGCACCGATTGACCTTATCATTCAGCGGGCAGGCCGTCTGCGACGGCATATTCGTGATGTACAAGGCAACAGGATCAGGGATTTGAACGTAAAAGATCAGCGCGGCACTCCAATTCTTTATCTTTTTGCACCTGATCCAAAGGAAGATGCTGATGAAAACTGGTTGAAAGCGCAGCAGAAAGGCACGCAGGCGGTTTATCCACATGTCGGTCAGCTCTGGCTGACGGCAAAGCTGTTGCTGGGGAATGGAAAAGGAAAGTTCACCATGCCGGACGATGCCAGAAGCCTGATTGAAGGCGTCTATTCGAATAGCGTTGAAGATGTCATTCCAAAAGAACTAAAAAAGAATTCCTATGAGGCAATTGGCAAAGATCAATCTAAAAAAAGCATGGCAAACCTGAACGTGATCAAACTAAACAAGGGCTACACCAGATCCAGTGGCGATTGGGATGAAGAAACCCACATTCCTACACGATTGACCGAAGAAGAGACATTTTCTATTGCTCTTGCCCGACTCAATCAGGGCCAACTGCAACCCTATGCCAAAACTGCGCACCATGAATGGGCCATGAGTGTTGTAAAAATACCGGAGTGGGAATGGAAAAAGGCAAAGCAGCAAATTACTTCAACCATGCAAAAACTAATTGAAGATTTAAAAACCGAGGTCAAAGCCCTGCGCTGGCTTGAGGTTTTTCCTCTCACAGATGAAACAGCAAATTACTACAATGCCAAAGACGGCTGGCAACCTGAAACAGGAGAAAGTCAATGAATTTAATTACCGACCCATGGATTCCGGTTATTCGTAAGGATGGTACTTCCGATACAATAATGCCCTGGCAGATAGCAGAGACAGAAAATCCAGTCATTGAAATCAATGCGCCTCGGCCTGATTTTCAGGGAGCATTATATCAGTTTCTTATTGGACTGTTACAGACTTGTTTTGCTCCTGAAGATGAGGATGAGTGGGAAGACTATTGGAAAAAATTCCCAGAGCCAACTGAATTGATGAACGCTTTTGGAAAAGTGGAAGATGCTTTCGAGTTGGACAATTCAGATGGACCTGCGTTTATGCAGGAACACCCGGATACGGATAAACATTATGATATTTTTGAAAAGGCAGAGTGGTTGCCAGTTGAAGATTTGATTGGCGGAGCATTGAGCGACAATACTAGAAAAAACAACAAGGATCTATTTATCAAAACTAAAGAGAGCGAGCTTATTTCTCCCTACTGGGCGGCCCTGGCTTTGTTTAATTTGCAAATTACCGGAGTCTTGGCTTGGGGAAAGCATAGGGTCGGCCTCAGAGGAAATGCTCCATTAACGACATTGGTAATACCCGATTCTGATCAATGCATTTTATGGCAAAAGATATGGCTGAATGTGATCTATCAGGAGGATATTGATTTAATTCCCGGCGATTCAGCGAAAAAAGAGCTTTCGGATATTTTTCCTTGGATGGGAAAAACACGTACCAGCCCCAACAAGAAGCCAACTTCACCGTCTGATGCGAATCCCATCCAACACTATTGGGCGATGCCAAGGCGCATCCGGTTGAAGGTTGAACCGGTCAAAGAAAAAAAATGTGACTTATCGGGAGAGAAGCTTGAGCATGGGGTAAGGTTTTATAAGCGTATCCATGATGGCGTTTATTACACCAACGGCTGGGTTCATCCTCTAACGCCTTATACTCGATCAGCAAAAAACAAATTTCCAAAGCCGATTGAAGGGAAATACGCTGGTAAAGGATTCAGGCAGTGGGTATCACTTAATTATGACGAATATGCTGATGACGAAAACAAGAAATTACGCTGGGGACGTTCATTAGCGGTGAAGCACTATTACGATGAAAAAAAACACAAAATTGCGGTTAACACTAAACTTTGGTGCTTTGGCTATGATGCCGTGAATGCCAATGTAAAATGCTGGTACGAATCCATTATGCCGACATTTCAGGTACCAAATGATGATGTCGATGCTTTAAAAGATCATGTTTCCGAAGCCCTACAAATTGCGTATCAATTAGTAGAGGCACTTCGGTTTTCAATTATTCGGGCATGGTTCAGACCTCAAACAGATAGCAACGGAAAGAAAAAGTGGAATCATGTGATAAGCGCTATCAACAAAACTGGGCATTTAAGCACCTATAAGAACATTGAATATGATTATTGGGAGAGTCTTGAAGAGGAGTTTTCAGCCATGCTTGACAAATTGATTGTTTACGGACAAACCCCTGGCAAGCCGTTACAGATTTATGTACAGTGGATAAAAGCTATTCAAAAACACTGCTTCAACTATTTTGATCGGAATGCTTTAGGTGAGGCTGTTGATGAAAGGGATTTGAGGCGGGTGGTGGAAGCAAAAAGTTATCTTCGTGAAGCTTTGTTCCCATATAAAAAGTCATTTTTAAAAGAAATTAATGAATTCAGAAAACAGAGGGAGGTGGCAGCGTGAATTACAATTTTCTTAGTTTTGAAGAGCAAAAAAGTTTGCAACACTGGCATCGCCGGCTGGATGACAATCGCGGAGACCGTGCCCGATTGCGGCGGGCTGAAAGGCCGGAAGATATTTTATTGACCGATGCCTTCTTTAACTTTCTACAACGGATGCCGGAAGGCTGGCGGGAGAGAATGCCTATGCTTACCAGCGCGGCAGTGGCGGGATTATTGTCGCATGTTAAAGAAAACAGGCAAGCCTTAAGCCGAGGCTATCAACCCAAAGATAAGAACAAACAAAGAAATATAGCCTCTTTTGCTGAACAACTGGCAACGCCGGCCAAAAGTAAAAAGCCCCCAATGAGTGAGTTGCGTTTTCAGCAATTGCAGAAGAGCTTGACCACTGATGACTTTTACCGTCGCATTTTAAGAGCGATTCGCTTACTTGATGGCAAGGTTAATATATCCTCTCTGGCTAATGACATAATTCACTGGAATCAGGAGTTTGATAATCAAATTGACCGTGAGCCGGCCAAACGACTGGCCGTGCGCTGGGCAACCGACTATTTCACCGCATTACAAAAAAAATAAAACAAAGGAGAATGATTATGAGCCGTTTTATTCAATTACATCTGTTGACAGCCTATCCACCAGCCAACTTAAACCGCGATGACATGGGTAGCCCAAAAACCGCGAAGATGGGTGGCTATGATCGACTGCGCGTTTCTTCGCAATGCCTGAAACGGACATGGCGGACTTCTGAGATTTTTGAAACAGCCATTTCCAAAGGTATTAGAACAAAAATGATCGGTGTTGATGCTTTCAAAAAGTTATCCGAATTTTCCGTACTGAGCAAATCAGAACGAGAAGAAATTGCAAAAAATATTGCCCGTGTTTTTGGAAAGTTAAAGAGCAATTCCATGAAGTTGGAAACCATGGCTTTCATTTCTGAAACGGAACAAGCAAAGATCGACAATATTATCAGTGGATTCAGCAAAGGTGTTGGCAGGGCCACAGAAGAATCTAATGCATTAGGCGTTAAGCTGTTCAGAGTACTGTCATCTGATATTCAGGCTTCGGTAAAAAGCCTTATTGATATCATAAATGGAGGACATGAAAGTGCAAAGCTGACTACCGACTGGAACAAAGAACTGAAAAAACAGAGTAAAAAATTCAAATCAACCGAAGACAAAAGCACCTATGACTATCTTACGAAAATGATTGATAACAAATCAGAGTGGCTGGATAGCGTTGCCGGGGATACAGAGGTGCGTGAAGATCAACTTGAGCTGTTTTTTGCTGATGAAGCTGCCAAGTTAACGAAAGCGATACTAAAAAAAATATCGATTGGGGCTTTGTTATCCGGAAAGAATGCCAAAGAAATCGATTATGGTGAAGTGAAGCATAAAGAACATATTCTTTTATGTAAGGGATGGGAAGAGCAGATCGATACTTGGGTTGAAGATGTAAAAAAGTCTGAAGATGATGATTTTATGTCAGAAGTTAATATTGAAAATTTGAAACTGGCGGTGTCACATGTTGCCATTGCAAAATCATCAATATTAACCAATGAGCATACCAATGCAGATATCGCTTTGTTTGGCAGAATGCTGGCATCCAGTCCTGCTTTTAATGTAGAAGCCGCCTGTCAGGTAGCACATGCGATCAGTGTACATCCTGTGGTTATTGAAGACGATTACTTCACTGCCGTTGATGATCTGAACAATGGAATGGAAGATATGGGGGCAGCACACATTGGTGAAACCCGTTTTGCTGCTGGTCTATTTTACTCCTATATCTGCATCAACAGGGAATTACTGATCCAGAATTTGGATGGAAATGAAGAGCTGGCCAACAAAGCCATTCGCGCTTTGACCGAAGCGGCGGCCAAGGTGGCCCCTGAAGGTAAGCAAAACAGCTTTGCCTCACGCGCTTATGCCTCCTATGTGTTAGCCGAGAAGGGCGATCAGCAGCCGCGTTCGTTGTCGGTGGCGTATCTGAAGCCGATCAATCACCGTGAAAATAATGATTTTATTGGAGATGCAATTGATGCTTTGGTCAAACAAAAAGATAGTTTTGACAGAGTGTATGGCAAATGTGCTGATAACCAATATGAATTGAATGTTCTTGCTTATATGAATGAAAAAAAAGACAAGGAAGATGATAAAAGTTCGAGCAAACAGGAAACTCCTTTAGAAAAATTGCTAAACTTTGTTGGACCAATAGGAGGCTGATATGGACTATCTACTGTTCCATCTCTATGGCCCGATGGCCAGTTGGGGCGAAATTGCAGTGGGCGAAACCCGTCACACAGCGAGTTATCCAAGCAAGTCGGCCATTATAGGTCTGATGGCGGCAGCGTTGGGCATAAAGCGTAACGATACCGAAAAACAGCAACAGATGCAACAAGGCTATGTGTTTGCTGTGGAGGTCTATTCTCAAGGAACGCTTCTGCGGGATTATCATACGGCACAGGTGCCTGACTCGGTTGGCAAGTTCACTTACCGCACACGCAGGGATGAACTGGTGCTTGGAAAGGTTCGTCTGGGAACTATTCTTTCCAGCAGGGAATATCGTTCGGATGCGATGGCTCTGGTGGCTATTAAAGCATTGCCAAACGCCCCTTATGATTTACAAACCATTAAAAATCATCTTGAGAAACCGAGGTTTCATCTTTATCTAGGTCGAAAATCATGTCCCTTGGCTGCACCGTTGAATCCTCAGATCAGCGAGGATAAAAATAATTATTACGAGGCATTCAAGGTTTATAAGCATAAGCCTATGATGCCGACAAATAAATTATGTGAAGGCACTATATCTGTCCGCGATGCCTATTGGTTTCGCCAGGCTGATGATAAGCGCTATTATTGGGAAGGTGAAGCGTCCGATTTTTCCGATACGCTCGATATGAGCCGGATGCAAACCCGAATTAGACACGATCAGCCTTTGTCTCGGAAACGCTGGCAGTTTTCACCACGCCAGGAACACTACCTTTACTGTCAGGGAGGTAAATAATGTATTTTTCCCGTATCCGAATAAAACCGGAAATCTTCAAAAGTACCCAACTGGCACAGGTTCTTTCCGATAATTCCTACAATATGCATCGGCTGCTATGGGATCTTTTTTCAGATGAAAAACAGAGGAATTTTCTCTACCGGAAAGAAATTGCCAGCGAACAACTCGGAATACAGGCTGGTGTTCGCGGAGAACCTATTTATTATCTTGTTTCTTCAACAAGTCCTTCTTCAGAAAACCCCTTTTTCCAGGTAGAGGCGAGAGAGTATCAACCAAAGCTGGAGAAAGGAGAGATGCTTAGGTTTGAGATAAGAGCCAATCCGGTGATTACCAGAAATGGCAAAAAGCATGATGTTGTCATGGATGCGCAAAGAACATTTTTGACATCACTATGTGAAGAACTCAATCTACAATTTCGTTTGCCCTCTGCTCCAAAGAAACATGATTTTAAGAAAGCACTTTTAACTCACGGAGGACACGCATTGGATGAGCGGCTGACGACACTGCTGAAAAACGATTTCAGTTACTCTGAACGCCTGCGCCAATCAATACAGTTGCATAGCAAGATAGAGTGGTCAATCAAAGCTGTTGTTGATGATGCGCTTGAAAAATGGATGATAAGGCAGGGCCAAAGGAATGGTTTCTTGCTTGACAAAGATGATAACAACCAATGCAAACTTCAGAATAGCGCTTACCGCTGGCATTCAATAAAAGCCGAAAAAGAAAAAAAGTCGGGCTTCAGTTCTGTAGATTTTCTTGGCAATTTGGAGATTATAGATGTTGAGAAATTTACAAAGGCACTGTTTGGGGGGATTGGGCGAGCCAAAGCCTTTGGTTGCGGCTTATTGCTCATTCGGCGGATCTGATTATGTAAAAAGGAAGTTCAGCCATGTTCGATTTTCTGCAAGACCTGGATAATGATATCCGTGATGCCCTGTTGGCGCAACTGCGCAATCTATGGACACATACATCTACCGCAATTGAAGGCAACGCTCTGTCACTTGAGGAGACAGCATTTGTCCTTGAGGAAGGGCTTACGATTTCAGGCAAGCCGCTGAAGGATCATACAGATTTAAACGGTTCTGCACTGAATCCTGGTCAGAGTCGATCAAGTTAGTGGATAATGCTCGTAGAAACCAGAAGAAGCGAAACCAACATAAAAACAAAGGTACTAAATAGCAAATGAAATCAGTTATGCTGCCGCCACTGAAACCCATACCGATAAAAGACCGTTTATCTACTCTCTTTTTAGAAAAAGGAAACCTGGATGTGCTGGACGGGGCCTTCGTGCTTGTGGACAAGAACGGTGTCCGCACCCATATTCCGGTGGGAGGTGTGGCATGTCTTATGCTTGAACCAGGGACTAGGGTGTCCCATGCTGCTGTGGTACTGGCTTCTCGAGTCGGCTGTCTTCTTGTCTGGATTGGTGAGGCTGGAGTACGCCTGTATGCATCGGGTCAGCCTGGAGGCGCAAGAGCTGACCGTCTTCTTTACCAGGCCAGACTTGCCCTGGATGATACCGCACGGTTGAATGTGGTGCGCAAAATGTATACGCTTCGTTTTAATGAAGAGCCACCTGGCCGCCGTAGTGTAGAACAGTTAAGGGGGATAGAAGGGGTGCGTGTACGCAAAATGTATGAACTCCTTGCCAGGCAATACAGGGTGAATTGGAAACGCCGTAATTACGACCATACTAATTGGGGTAGCGGGGATATACCGAACCGTTGCCTGAGTTCTGCCACCGCCTGTCTCTACGGCATTTGCGAAGCGGCTATCCTGGCGGCAGGGTACGCACCTGCAATCGGTTTTATTCATACAGGAAAACCGCAATCTTTCGTCTATGATATTGCGGATATTTTTAAATTTGAAACAGTTGTACCTGCTGCTTTTCGTATTGCAGCAAAGAATCCATTTAATCCGGAACGTGATGTTCGACTGGCATGCAGAGATATTTTTCGGCAGACTAAGGTGCTTAAACGAATTATCCCAATTATTGAAGAAGTTCTGGCCGCAGGCGGCCTATCAATACCCAAGCCGCCCAAAGAATCGGTAGCACCTGCAATTCCCAATAAGGAGAGTATAGGCGATGCTGGTCATCGTGGTTGAAAATGCGCCCCCGCGACTGCGTGGACGCCTGGCAATATGGCTGCTGGAAGTCCGCGCCGGTGTGTATGTTGGCAAGGTGTCAAGACGTATTCGGGAGATGATCTGGGACCAGATTGAAAAAGGAATTGAGGACGGCAATGCGGTTATGGCCTGGAGCACCAACACAGAGTCGGGTTTTGATTTCCTTACTCTTGGCAAAAACCGGCGGATACCAAAAGAAATGGATGGCATAAAACTGGTATCTTTTTTGCCAGAAAACGATATTTCCGAAGATGTTAAAGAACCACAATAACAATCTTGCCAAAGCAATTTTCTTTGGTAGATATTTAGGCTAATAATTAATATTATATTTTCAATCAGTTACAGGAAGTATGTTCCCCACATGCGTGGGGATGAACCGGTTTAATCGGTGTCGAAGAATACAAACGAGAGATGTTCCCCACATGCGTGGGGATGAACCGTAAATCATAAACATCTGCGATTATGTCTTTAAATGTTCCCCACATGCGTGGGGATGAACCGTCCGCTTCCTCCTCCCGTCCCCCCGTTGACCGATGTTCCCCACATGCGTGGGGATGAACCGTTATTATAAACCGTCTTACCCTGGAGCGTCACATGTTCCCCACATGCGTGGGGATGAACCGGTTTTCGAAACCCAGTGGTGCATCTCGTTTATATGTTCCCCACATGCGTGGGGATGAACCGTCTTACACTTTCGGTGCGACAGATGAAGGCTAATGTTCCCCACATGCGTGGGGATGAACCGCCTTTTCTTGGTGCTCTGCCAGTGCCGAAAACATGTTCCCCACATGCGTGGGGATGAACCGTATAGACATCGAAAGACAGGGGGTTGATATGAATGTTCCCCACATGCGTGGGGATGAACCGAAGTATAGGGATTTGTTTTGTTGGTAATTATGATGTTCCCCACATGCGTGGGGATGAACCGATGAAGTTTCAGATGAGACTGAAAGATCAAGAATGTTCCCCACATGCGTGGGGATGAACCGCGGGGTGATTGATTACGGTCGCCACTTGAGAGATGTTCCCCACATGCGTGGGGATGAACCGATTTCATTTTAGATCAATTCATTTTGTAGGGGATGTTCCCCACATGCGTGGGGATGAACCGACACAAGCGCAATTTAGTTAAATATTACAGAGATGTTCCCCACATGCGTGGGGATGAACCGGGTGATAAACATCAGGTATAGGCTGCAATATCATGTTCCCCACATGCGTGGGGATGAACCGGATATAGAAATGAAATCATTACCAGACGACTTATGTTCCCCACATGCGTGGGGATGAACCGAGCTTTCAATATTATCGGATATCACCTCGTCGATGTTCCCCACATGCGTGGGGATGAACCGCCCAATATCCGTCTTTACGCTCGATCCATTCGATGTTCCCCACATGCGTGGGGATGAACCGTTTGAATTATCAAGCAAATACGCCTTGCATAAATGTTCCCCACATGCGTGGGGATGAACCGCTCCTATCGCCAACATTGACTTGACAAATATAATGTTCCCCACATGCGTGGGGATGAACCGAGGTGTGTCGGCGGTCCTGATTAATGATTTAAATGTTCCCCACATGCGTGGGGATGAACCGAACTATACTATAAGTTAATAACCGAAGCCAAAATGTTCCCCACATGCGTGGGGATGAACCGGGTGATTGGGCGGTAGAGTTTCTTGAGCGGGTATGTTCCCCACATGCGTGGGGATGAACCGAAATAATCCCCCCAACGCTTTCGAGCTTGGCTATGTTCCCCACATGCGTGGGGATGAACCGTGCCGGTCGAAGATAATATTCCGGAAAAACCAATGTTCCCCACATGCGTGGGGATGAACCGGTCGAACTGTGACTGAGCGAGGGTTTTGGTGAATGTTCCCCCCATGCGGGGCGTGGATTGAAATTGTAAAGATACCATAACCGAAACCAAGAATTTTGTGGTGACTGCCAAAAGCATAAATATGAAAATAAAGGCCCTAGGTTCTTGACAATGTTTCTTTGTTTTAATAGAAAAACCTTTACAGATTGAGCTAAAGAGGCATTAAACGTCAGAGAGTAAGATTTAAGTAATTGGGGTTTTAGAATTTGAAAGGAGAATTTAATGAACATTCTATTTTTCGGGCCTAACGGCAGCGGCAAGGGAACTCAGGGAGCTATTTTAAAGGATAAATACAACACCGCTCACATTGAATCAGGTGCTATTTTCCGTGAAAACATTTCAAATGGAACAGAGCTTGGCGCCAAGGCAAAGGAATATATAGATAAAGGCGATCTTGTACCTGATGAAATCACAATACCCATGATACTCGACCGTCTTAAACGTGATGATTGTAAAAACGGCTGGCTCCTTGACGGATTTCCAAGAAACAAGAACCAGGCCATAAAACTTGATGAAGCCCTTAAAGAGGCTGGAATGGCGCTGGATATTGTTATCGAAATATTACTTGATCGTGAAATCGCCAAAAACAGGATTATGGGACGCAGACTCTGTGTAAATGACAACAATCACCCTAACAATATATTTATTGACGCCATTAAACCGGATGGCGACAAGTGCCGGGTATGCGGTGGTGAATTAAAGACCAGAGCTGACGACCAGGATGAGGATGCCATTAGCAAGCGCCACGGCATATACTACGATACTGAAACCGGCACCCTTGCCTCTGCGTACTATTTCAAGGATATCGCCGAAAAGACAGGTACTGTTAAGTATATCACTCTGAATGGAAAACCAAGTGTAAAAGAAGTGGCTGCAGAACTGATTTCTAAGCTTTAAACTGCGCCATTCTTCATATCCATTAAAAAAAATAAATTACTTAAAGCATTCAAATGCCTTAAAATGTGCCCGGCATCTTTTCATTAGTCCGGGCATATTTATTTTTCTATGAGCCAATTTTAAAACGTCCCCTTTCGAAGTCTGCGCTTATCTGCCAAATATCTGCGTCAGGCTCAAATTTTGGCACTTTAGTGACACGAATGAAGCATCAGCGCTAACCTTTAGCGCTATCCTCGATCCGCCTCAGGCGGACCTGTGGTTGAAATTTTCGCCTTGCTTGAACTCGAACATAAATTACCATTTTTCAAAGGTCTCATTTTTTTGTTGTTTTTCCTGTTTTTTTCCTTGCCAATTGGTTATTTTTTAGATATTAATTTTTGGTTATAATTAGAACAATATAATAACCATCGATAATTTTAATTAATTTCATCGATGGAAAGAAGGGGGCGAGGTGTTTGAAGGAAATTCAAGTCAAGGTTTTTGATAATGACATTGAAAAGGCAATGAGAATTTTGAAGAAAAAGATTCAAAACGATGGCCTTTTTAAACGTCTAAAACTGAAAAAAGGCTATGAAAAACCGAGTGAATATAAACGTCGGAAACAGCGTGAAGCCTTAAGAAGAGAAAGAATTGCAGCTTCAAGAAACAAATATAGAAGATAAATTAAACCATTAATCAAAAATTAAGCCCGGCAAATAACATTTTCATGCCGGGTTTTTTATTACTATGGCACAAAACGATTCATACAATAAAATTATAAAGTCCATGTACAGCCTGAGAAGATTCGGAATTAAGCTTGGTCTTTCCACCATTAGAAGAATTCTTAAAGGACTGGGAAATCCTCAGGACAATTTTTCGTGTATCCACGTTGCCGGAACAAACGGAAAAGGATCGGTCGCATCTGCTCTTGCAACGATCCTGAATGCTTCAGGTTATAAAGCCGGGCTTTATACCTCCCCACACCTTGTGCGATTTAACGAAAGAATCACTATCAACAACCGGCCCATCTCAAATAACAATGTTGTTGAGGCATATAAAGCCGTTAAACAAATAAACCATGGAAAACGAGAACCTACATTCTTTGAATTTACAACCGCCATGGCCCTTTATGAATTCAGCAGACAAAATGTAGATTGGGCCGTCATTGAAACCGGTATGGGCGGTAGGCTCGATGCTACAAATATAATAAAACCTGCACTTTCGATTATCACAAACATATCTGTTGAACATCGAGAGTACCTGGGAAATACTATTGCCCAGATAGCGGAAGAAAAAGGGGGGATTATTAAAAAAGATACTCCTGTTATTACCGGTATCAAGCAAAAACAGGCAGTTTCAGTAGTAAAAGAGATTGCCGGAAAAAAATCAGCTCCAATTTTCCGTCTTGGTGATAATTTTAGAGTAAAGAGAAACAAATCCGGAACGTTTACCTATTTTGGAATTGAAAATACCTGGCGTAATTTGCAGACAGGATTGCTGGGTAATTACCAGGTTGACAACGCAGCACTCGTTGTTGCAGCATGTGAAATGCTAAACAAGAAAAAGGCAGGTATCCCTATTGAAAGTATAAGAAAGGGTCTTGCAAATAACAACTGGCCCGGAAGACTTGAAGTCGTTTCCGCCAATCCGTTTGTCCTTCTCGATGGTTCTCATAATTTAATTGCGGCCAGAAATCTTGCAAGGTATTTGTCTGATAATCTTTCAAACCGAAATATCACTCTGGTCATCGGTATTCTAGACGACAAGCCCTATTCTGCAATGCTTAAATCCCTCCTACCTGTTTGCAAAAGGGCAATAATAACATCTCCGAAAATTGATCGCGCCCTGTCACCCGAAAGGCTTTTGGCAGTGGCAGAAAATTTGATTTCAGATGTAACGATCATTCCTGATGTAAGCAATGCCGTAAATCATGCTATAGAAAGCGCCCGGCCCGACGATGCGGTCTGTATCGCAGGATCACTTTATGTAGTAGGTGAAGCCAAAGAGGCACTGGAGAATATGGATAAACGCATTCATAAACGCATTCATTCTTGACTTCTTTGTGTTAATCATTTAATTTTTCTTTCAAATGTCTCATTATGCGCCCGTAGCTCAGGGGATAGAGCGTCAGCCTCCGGAGCTGAAAGCCGCTGGTTCAAATCCAGCCGGGCGTACCAAATATATACAAAGGGTTAGTCTAATTTTGCTAACCCTTTTTTTTATCTCAATTTTTATATTAAAGAAAATACAGTTTTTTGTTGACAGAAGAATAACTGTACTATAACAACTTTCTGTATGAAATCTATTTGCTGAATTCTATTCATCTTTTTGTCCAGTTCCAACCTTGATTTTCACCGATGCAAATATCAGGGCCACTTCCCGGACAAAAGCGACTTAAATATCCAGCGCCGTATCACGGAGCAAGGGAAAAAGTTTTTTTCTTTTTAAGCTTAATTTTTCAATGAAAGGAGATTTTAGACATGAAATACAGAGATTTGCGTTACTTTTGTTTAGCATTGGCGTTTGCTTTGTGTATGGCTTTTGTTGGCTGTAGCGTAAGCAGCGGAGATAAGCTCGCCGACATATCGGGCATTTGGAAACGTGGCAATGATGGTACTATGATCGAAATCAATCTTGCAGCAGAGCAAAATTTCCTGAAGATAGGGGACAAAACTGTTGAGGCGATGGTTAAAAGCGTCCAGGATGATGTAGTTTCCCTTGATGTGAAGGCGGATAATGGCCAGACGGAGAAATGGACGCTTATGCAGGTGTGGGATGATAACGGTTCGACATTCAGTCTTGCATTTAGACACAATGGTACAAAGGACAAGCTGACCCTGGTAAAAAAACTGTAATATAACGCTACCTAACTGGTAGCGCTTTCGGGTCGTCCATTTGTAAATGAGCTATCGTCTTAGGATATGGGTTTTCCGGCCGGAGCTCAAAGCCGCTGGTTCAGACCCAGCCGGGTGTACAAGAAAATCAAGGGGTTAGTCGACACTTGTTAATCCCTTTTTTTATCTTTATTCATAATACTCCCTGTACCATGAAATAAAACGCTTAATTCCTTCCTCGAGGGGTGTAGAGGGTTTAAACCCGACATCATTGATCAAGTCGTCTATGTCTGCATATGTGGCAGGAACATCGCCGGGTTGGAGATCGAGAAATTCCTTTTCGGCCTCTTTTCCGAGGATCTTTTCAATCACCCCTATAAATTCCATAAGCTCCACCGGATTATTATTACCTATATTATAAATTCTGTAGCGGGTATAAGATGTTCCGGGATCAGGATCATCACCGCTCCAGTTTGGATCAGGCTCAGGAAGCTTTCCCATTACCCTTACAACCCCTTCTATGATGTCGTCTATATATGTAAAATCCCTCTGCATCTTTCCGTGGTTGAATACTTTAATAGGTTTTCCTTCCATGATAGCCCGAGTAAAAAGGAAAAGAGCCATATCCGGCCGTCCCCATGGACCGTAAACCGTAAAGAATCTAAGACCTGTACAATAGAGTCCATACAGATGGCTGTACGTATGGGCCATGAGCTCATTTGACTTTTTTGTTGCTGCATACAGAGAGACCGGATGGTCAATATTATGATGAACGGAAAAAGGCATTTTGGTATTCGCGCCGTAAACAGAGCTCGATGAAGCGAATACCAGATGTTTAACATCACTGTGCCTGCAATATTCAAGCACATTGACAAATCCAACAAGGTTGGCGTCAACATATGCATGGGGATTTTCAAGTGAATACCTGACACCGGCCTGTGCAGCCAGGTTTACAACAACATCAAATGATGTTTTGTTAAAAGCTTTTTCAAGACCCTTTCTATCGGAAAGATCCATTCTGAAAAATTCAAAATTCTCATATGATTTAAGTATTTCATTACGGGCCTCTTTAAGCCTCACATCATAATACGGGTTTAAATTATCAATGCCTGTAACATGACACCCGTCTTTTAAAAGACGCTGTGCCAGATGAAAACCTATAAACCCGGCAGCGCCGGTAACCATAACTCTTTTGTATTTGAAATTCATATGTTCTCCTTTTATTCTTTGCCAGAATGGAACTTTTTACTTAGCCATCGGTTATACTTTTTACGAGTTCAACAGGATTGATGGTTTCGTAATAATTATTTATCCTGCAATATTCAACCAGACAATAAATGTTACAGCTGACAGCAGTGTACTGGTGGAAATGGCGGCAACGGCAAAATCTGCGTCACCATTCATTTCTTTTGCCATTACATAGGTAACCGTAGCAGTTGGCGATGCAAGCAAAATAAGACCCGGCAGGTAATCTGCGGATGCAAGACCGGATATCTTATACAGTATGAAACCTAAACCGGGAAGCAAAACCAGTTTCATAATGCCTGTCGAAAGAACTAAAAGCAATTTATGCCTCATCAGTTCAAAAGATAAAGTTCCTCCGATTATGAGCAGAGCCATGGGTAGCGCAAGGCCGCTTAAAATATCAAGACTGCGGTTGATGACAAGGGGTATTGGCATCTCGCTTATAGAAAAGATCATACCTGCTATGGCAGAAAGTATTATCGGGTTTCCCATTATTCTTAAAGCAATACGCCTATTGTCTTTCTTCACTGCTTTATCACCGGAATATAGCTGGAGTACCACAACTGCAAGAAAATTCTGCAAAATCATCATAAACCCTGCAATAATACCGGCACGAGCAAGCCCTTGAACCCCGAGAAAATAATATGCCACTGCAAGACCAATATATCCCAGATTTCCATGAAAGGAATCCTGAATAAAGGCACCCATCTGCTCTTGCCTGATACGGGCGATCAAACCCGAACTCCAGGCAACACCAAAAATTGCCAGAACAGAGAGTAGCGTTAAAATCAACACTTTGATGTCGAACTGGCTTGTAAAGGAAGCCTTTGAAATTGACCTAAAAATCATTGCAGGTATCGCCAGATAGTAAACCAGCCTGTTTGCAGGGCCTAAAAATTCAGGCTGGATAAATCCTTTTTTTCGTGCAAACCATCCGAGGATTATAATTGTAAATATTGGAATTATGGTACTAATAATATTCATAAATCGTATTAATTTAGTCCTTTGAAAAACATGTCCAAATGAGCATTTAGGTTTCAACGAAAGAAAAATAACCCTGAACGTTGAACTCTGAACCTGTGAACGCCTACATATTTAATACTCCATATCCTACTTGAATGAAATTTAAAAGGATATAACAAATTGTAATAAACCGGTTGAGAGTTTTTAATCCCCGGGAAAAGAACTGTCTATATTTATATACGGTGGTTCAAGAAAATCAGACAGGCATTGAACATAACTGCTATACTTATACTATCTCAAGTAATTAGAAAAACCGCTCCCTTAGCTTGTCCCGGCCTATTAATAACCAACTGGTACTTACTTTCGACCCGTCTGGCAAACTATTTGCACAAAAAGGTTTAGGCGTTTTTTCGTGGATGAAATATAAGATATTAAATTATTGATATACTAAGCTTTTTCTGATAATTTAATTGTATAGATTTTTTCTACAATATTTAAATACTACTTTTTAATGCGATCAAAAGGTCTGCGCCTACAGAGGATCTGCCGCCGCATTAATTCCATATGATTAAAATGGAGGTTTCCATGGCTTTTATTAAATCTTTATTGAGTATAACGGCTAATCCTGCACTTTCGGTTCTTATATGGTTAATCCTGTTTTTAGCTGCTTTATATTTTGCGAGAAAACCGTTTCACGCGACAATCAAGGCGTTTGCCAGGGTAATTAATAATGCCATGCGGTTTACTGCCTCGTCTATTCTTCTTGCAGAGAAAAGGCTGGTCCAACGGAACCGGGAAGTGCTTGTAGCGGACGGACTTGAAAATGCAGAGCGTCTGGTTGAACGGGAATTTGACCGGATTAATGCGGCTGTCGTAAGGGATCTGGAAGGATATCCGGGCCTTCACCATCAAATGTCGGAAGTTATCACAAAAATGGAAGAAGATTTTACCAAAACCGCAGATGTACCCCCATCCTTGCCGAACTGGACAAATATAATTGAAGCAATCGCCAACATCGAGCATTCCGGTGATTCCATGGTCTCCAACATGCTGGCGGAAATCAATCGAACACTTACCGAACAGCACAAAGCAGCTATTGAAACTTACCGAAATTCGAGTGCTACGCGCCATAGTCTTTTGAATAAAATGAAACCGTTTTGGCGAACACTCCAGAAAACCCTTTCCGAAGTCGGCAAATCGATATCAGATCTAAACAAACGTGCAAAGCGTATCGACAGGTACATGGATAATTACGAACAAATCCGTGCAAAAACCGACAAGGCTGTACGAATGCTTTCATCATCTTCCATGACTCAATTTTTCATTTCCGGTCTTGTTCTTCTCATTGCATTCGGAGGTGCAATCATCAATTTCAATCTTATTGCATTGCCAATGTCCGAAATGGTTGGTGGCGGAAGCTATATCGGACCTTATAAAACCTCCGACGTTGCAGGTCTGGTCATTATTCTTGTAGAACTCAGCATGGGGCTTTTTCTTATGGAATCTTTGCGTATCACCCGCCTGTTTCCCATTATCGGCAGCATGGACGACAAGATGCGCAGGCGGATGATCTATATAACCTTAACATTGCTTACGGTCCTCGCCGGTGTCGAGTCAGCCCTTGCCTTTATGCGCGATCGGATCGCTGCCGACATGGAAGCCCTTAGACAAACCCTTGCCGGGGCTGAGGCAATGGCCCATGCTGCCAGCAATATACCCACCATCGGGCAAATGGTAATGGGGTTTGTCCTACCGTTCGCTCTTACTTTTGTGGCCATACCCCTTGAATCGTTCATATCATCTGCACGAACGGTGCTTGGGATTGTTGGCGCAGGAGTCCTCAGAGCAATTGCTTTTATCCTTCGTCTAGTCGGCAATGCAGGTCTTTATCTGGGCAAATTCATTATAAGTGTTTATGACCTTCTCATTTTCCCGACACTCTGGCTTGAGGGAGTCATCACAAGTGGCCAGAAAGGGGTAAAGAAAACTCCAAAAGAGGCTAAAAATAAGAAAATCATGAAAAAATTTAAAAAGTCTTTTACAAACAAAGGAAAACAGACTGAAGAAAAGGAGCAGCTGGAATGAAAAAAACTGTCGCTTTCATTATAGTCCTGGTAATTTTTCTTGCAGGATGTGCGGATACGAAAAAGCATTCAAAGGGTGTATATATGCTTCTAGATACCTCCGGCACATACGCCCTTGAGCTTAAAAAAGCGCAATCTATTTTAAACTACCTTTTAGGTACGCTCCAGCCGATGGACACCTTGGCTGTGGCCTGTATTGATACCGGAAGCTTCAGTGAAAAAGACATCATTGCAAAAGTTACTTTCTATCAGAGGCCTTCTGTTGCCAACAACCAGAAACGGGCATTTCAAAAGAAAATCGATAAATTCACCTCAGAAGTCAAAAGTTCCAAATATACAGACATTTCCGGCGGGCTTTACCAGGCCATAGAATACTTAAACGAAGCCGATACAGGGAAAAAATACATCCTTATTTTTTCCGACCTCAAGGAAGAGTTGAAAAGAGGACATGTGCGGGACGTTCCGTTTCAGCTTGCCGGTTTCAATGTAATCGCCCTTAATGTCACCAAATTGAGGGCCGATATCCGTGATCCTAAAAAATATTTAAAGCGTGTTGAACAATGGCGCGCCAAAGTGGAAGGCGGCAACGGTCAATGGCGTGTAGTCAACGACTTAGAACGGCTTGAAAACATTTTTGCAGAATAATTGCCGGCATCCGGCCAACATTCCTAATGAGACTTTTATCTACCGATGCTTTTCTCTGTCATATCCTTTAATATAAGATTCGGATTGGCTGACGATGGCATTAACAAATGGACCTATCGAAAACATGCCGTAGCCAAATTGTTTCAGGAATATAACGCTCATTTTATTAGTGTGCAGGAGCTGAACGGTTTCCAAATCGAATTTTTGGACAAATTATTGCCGGAATATCATTATATCGGGGTTCACAAACCTGCCCCTGACTTCTGGCAGAATAATGTAATCTTTTATCGAAATACCATTGAATGCCTGGACAGCCGGCACTTTTTCTTAAGTGAAACCCCTTTTCAGCCAAGCAGATCCTGGGGAAGCCGATGGCCCCGTCAATGTACTATCGGGAGATATAAGGTAGGTTCCAGCAATCTGATATGCATCAATACACACTTTGACTTTGAAGAGCCTGCACAATACAAAAGCGCCCAATTGATCTGGCAGGAAATTACCACCCAATTTCAGGATATCCCTGCTATTCTAATGGGAGACTTCAACGCAGAGCCCGACAGCAAGACATACAAGTGGCTCACCGGACATTTAGATGAAGCAGTGGATACATTTCCTGACTTCAAAGAAACATTTAAAAGCCCCTATCCAGGTACATGCCATAAATTCACCGGAAAACCTGTAACAGGACTAATCGACTGGATACTTTATCGGGGAAATCTCCGATTTGAAAAATGTCTTGTTATCGAAGACTCCTTTGATGGTATGTTTCCTTCAGACCATTTCCCGGTAATTGCATATTTTGAAGTTTGACGGTCTCGTAAAAAGTCCAACTTCTGCGTTGTGCTGCATTTCGTAATCATTCAACGTACGATAAGTACGCCTCACAATTACGAAATTTGCACGCCTTGAATTTGAACTTTTTACAAAACCGTCTAAATCGGACTTTTTACGATTTCATCAAGTTTAACAAGATAAAAATAAGGATTTTCGATCCGGAGAAAACAGCTGAACCTGTTTTCTGCTATGCAC
>DAOWEJ010000061.1 GCA_030638575.1 Deltaproteobacteria bacterium
CTTTTGCGTTATATCGCGCGCAAAGGTCTGGATAAGAGCTTTGTCATTTCGATGAACCAGCTTTGAGTTGGCATGAAATATTACTTCTGTGCCGTCCTTTTTATTCGCTATGTATTCAAAGAGCGCACTTCCTTGTTTCTTGATTTGCTCATTTATTTCTGTAATAGGTACTTTTTGTTTTTTACTGCTAATATCCTGCGGGCCAATCCTTAAAAGCTCTTTTATAGAGTAGCCTAGCAGTTCCGTTGCCTTTTGATTAACTTCAACAAATTTTTTGGTCTCCAAATCGAAAATGAATATTGCGTCATTGGCTTGTTCGAAGATATCTCGGTATTTTTTTTCAGATACCTGTAGGGCATCCACCGCCAGCTTCCTTTCAGTGACGTCCGTGAATAAGCCTATATTGCTTTTTCGTCCATCTATAAGAGCATTAACACCTGTTATATCAACATATATAATTGTTCTATTTTTTTTTAAACAGGGAATATTGGGTGAGTATGTTTTATCCATCCTTGTATGAGACTCAAATTCAGAAATAACATGCTCCAGAGCTTCTTTGGGATGAATGGCAAGAACATCCATTTTTTGTAATTCTTTTTCAGTATAACCCAACATCGTGCATATGGTCGGATTTGCATACTTGAATCTTTTTGTTTCAGCGTCTGCAATAAGTATCCCTTCGGCAGCTTTTTCGAAAATGGTCTGATATACCTTGTAAAGTTTCATACTGCTCCTCTCTAACCATTAAAGAGCACGCACCGTAAATGCTTTGCCACTTTTGATATTTAGAGTGTAAGACTGAATATGATAGACAAGATAGTTATAATATCATGTTCATCCTGTTATCCCGTCAAAAGATTTTATTAATTCTCCAATCCGATTTTTTTAATCCGGTATCGCAGCTTGTGAACCGGCATATTAAGCATCAGGGCCGCCTCGGTCACATTTCCCCCGGCCCTTTTCAAGGCTTTCTCAATAAGAGCTTTTGTCGCCGCTTCATAGTCGAGGGAACCGCCTGAAATGTCAGTTATCCTCCCGTCCTTTTCTTCCTTCAAATCAGAAACAAAAGCGATGTGCTCAGGCAGTATCGTATCCCCATCTTCAAGAAGGATGATCCGTTCCACCATGTTTCGAAGCTCGCGCACATTGCCGGGCCAGGGATATTGCAACAGAAAATCCTTTACTTTAGGGGAAATATTTTTGATCCGTTTACCGAGTTTACTGTTATAATGAGTCATGAAATGCCTGGTTAAAAGAATTATATCATCTTTCCGTTCACGCAATGCAGGAACCTCGATTTTGATTACATTGAGTCGATAAAAAAGGTCTTTTCTGAATTGCCCCTGCTTTACAGCATCTTCAAGTTCGGTATTGGTAGCGGCAATTATTCTTGATAACACCTCAATATCTTTGGTTCCTCCAACCCTTGAAAATTTCCTGTCCTCTAAGACTCTCAGCAGTTTTGCCTGGGCCGAAATCGGCATCGCCCCGATTTCATCCAGAAATAGAGTGCCGCCTGCCGACTCTTCAAAATGTCCTTTTTTGCCATCGGCACGTGCACCCGTAAATGCGCCCCGCTCATAGCCAAACAGTTCGCTTTCAACCAGGTCTTTTGCAATGGCCCCGCAATTTACGGTGACAAAAGGGCCTGGAGTCTTACCTGTGCTATAATGTATTGCCCGCGTGAAAACGCCTTTACCGGTGCCGCTTTCTCCAGTAATCAGGATTGGGGTATCAATACTTATGGACACCTTCTTTGCAATCTCTATCATCTTCTTTACTTCAGGGCTCTGGCCGATGAGCTCAAACTTATAGCGATCAATATTCAGCTTTTGTATAACCCTGATCTGATCTTTAAGTCTTAAGTTTTCAAGTGCATTTTTCACAGTCAGGAAAAGTTCCTGGGAATTAATCGGTTTTACTAAATAATCATAAGCCCCTAATCTTATAGATTCTACGATGGTTTTCACTTCTTCAACCGCCGTGACCATAATAACCAGGGCATCAGGATCTTTTTCCTTCACAGCTTTTAATACTTCTATGCCGTTAATATCCGGCAGGCCGATGTCGAGCAGTATGAGATCGGGCTTTTCCTCTTGAAAGAGCTTTATAGCCCTTGAACCCTTTTCTGCCGATACAATCCGGTATTTATCTTCAAGGGTCATTCGAAGTGCCTTTAAAATGCTCTTTTCATCATCAACGATTAGAATTTTTTCAGCCATTATTTACTCTCCCGGACAGCTATAGTTTTTAAACCTCACAGAGCACACAAGGAAGTTCAACGGTAAATGTGGCTCCCTTCCCCGGCTTGCTCTCACACGAAATTGTTCCGCCATGGCGTTCTACAATCTGGTTGGAAATTGCCAGGCCAAGTCCGGTACCCCCGGCCTTTGTCGTAAAAAAGGGATTAAAAATGCTTCCCTGGTTTTTCTCTTTGATCCCTGTACCGGTATCTTTAATCTTTATTATCACGACTTGACGATCTTTATGAAATAATGAAATCCCTTTGGTCGTACAGATGCTTAAGATTCCTCCCTTTTCCATCACCTCTACGGCATTTTGCATTAAATTGTTCCACACCTGCCTGAGTTCTATGTCATCACCAAGAACATATGGAATGTCTTCTTCTAAAGATAATTTTAGAGCAATATCCGACTTTCTCAGTTGCGTTAACCAGAATTTATTTTCTTCCTGAACAAGGTGATTTATATCTATCTCTACCGTAGTTTTTATCGTGGTCCTTGCAAAATCAAGCACTCGCTTTATAATTCCATCTATCCTATTTACATCATCCCTGATTTGCTTAAAGATCTCAATCTCTTTAGCAGTACGGTCATAATTGTCTTTATCATTAAGTATATCCAGAAAAAGGCTGATGCCGGACAGGGGATTCCTTATCTCGTGGGCTATTCCGCCTGAAAGCATTCCCAAAGAGGAAAGACGGTCTGCTCGCATTAGCTGCTCATGACTTTTTTTCGTTTCTGTAATATCCCTAATATGAATAACTAAACCGTCCATACCGACTTCCTTTTCGTAAAGCGGATATACAGCAACATATTCATAGTTATCAGGAGATACGTAGCTATTTCGCTCGAATGCTTTCTCCTCGCTGCTTTGAACTGTCGATATTATCTCACATCCCTCGCAGGGATTTGTCCTCCCCTGTAATCCCTCGAAACAGATCTTGCCTATGACCTTTTCAAATTTAGATTCGCTATGATATTTCAATGCAGCATTGTTTAACATCTTAACCGAAAAATCTCTATTAACCATTATCAATGGATCCGAAATGCCATCAAAGACGGCCTGGAGCATTTCCTTACTTTTGCTCAGTTCCGCCTCTGCCTGCTTGCGGTCAGTGATATCACGCCCCACCACCACCAACCCTTTTCGGATTTCGTCAGCATTGAATAAAGGGACCTTTATGACATCAAATATATTTTCTGAGCCATCAGAACTTGTAATCACCTCTTCACCGGAAGTTGTATTTTTTGCTCGCCAGGCTTTTTCGTCCGATTCTTCACATACCAGAAAAACATCATGATCAATTTTGCTGTAAGCCGCAAGTTCCGAATCTGTTTTTCCACGATAATCAACTCCCTCCAGTTCA
>DAOWEJ010000055.1 GCA_030638575.1 Deltaproteobacteria bacterium
CAAGCCGATCCAGGAGGAGGCCCTTTTTCAAAAAGAAAAAGGTATGGATTTTATCGACATCAACCTCGGTCCTGCTAAAAAAGACGGTCATGAGCTTATGCCCTGGGTTGTGCAGACTGTTCAGGAAGTTGTTGATGATATCCCACTGGCACTCGACACATCCAATGTCGATGCCATTGAGGCTGCACTGAAAGTGTGCAAGGAAGTACCGGGAAAACCGCATATCGTAAACTCTATTATGTGCAGGCCTGAGCGGTATGAAAAGATGGTTCCTTTAGCTGCCGAATATAATGCCGATTTTATTGCCCTGATGTGGGGTCCTGAAGGGTTGCCTCGAGATGAAAATGAGCGGGCGGCTCTTTCTGTTGAACTTCTGTATTTTGCCAATGAAGCCGGGATTCCCAACGAAAAGATCTGGGTGGACGGAATCGTAACCCCGGTTAATATCCAGCAACCGCAACTCATAAGCCTGATGGAGTTTCAGGGAATGATCCAGGATATCGCCCCTGGTGCAAAGAGTACCTGCGGTCTGTCGAATATTTCCAACGGCCCTCCGGATAACCTGCGGCCCATACTTAACCAGACATACATGGTCATGCTTGAAAAAAACGGCATGCATTCAGTAATAGCCGATCCTCTTGATGATCAACTAATAGATATTGCAAAAGGAAAACGCCAGGATATCGTGGATTTGATTTACGGTATGCTGGATGGTAATGAACCGGATATAGGAAGTCTTTCAAAAGAGATGCAGGATTACGCAAAGACAGTCAATGTAATCCTTGGTAAGTCGCTGTATTCTGATTCATGGCTTGAGATTTAACAGTGACGGCTTCGTAAAAAGTCCACCTGCTGTGTTGCGCTTCATCTTTCGTTACTCCGGCGTACTATAAGTACGCTTCATTCCTCAAGATTTGCGCGCCTTGCACGTGAAGCTTTTTACTTTGCCGTCTAATACTGAAGATTATGTAATAAAAAAGCCTCAACCAAAAAGTTGAGGCTTTTTTGTTTCTTTAAATGAGAAGATTTAGAACCGGTTTCAGAACTTCAGATAATGCTTGAGAGCAAGGCGCAAGCCGATGAAAAAGCGGAGCATACACGGTAGTATGTGAGCATTTTGAATCGGCTTGCAACGCAGCGAGACCTTTGAAAAATGTCCAATTTTGTTCAAGTTCAAGGAAGACGAAAATTTTAACCGGAGGAATATATTGAATATTTCGAGGATTACAATTTGAGCCTGACACAGAAATTGGGCAAAAGGGGGTGTTTTGCAAAGGTCTCGCAGCTTTCAGGTATTAGATGGGGTTATGAAACCGGTTCTACATATTTTCAGCAACAGCAACTGTCCTGTCTCCAAGTATATTCACATAGCTTCCCATCTCGTTATCGTACCAACCATATATTACGGTCTGAGTGATCGGGATTTTGATAACCGTATTATTTAGAGCAGATATAACATCTTTTTCTATTCCCGGTACTTTTTCAAGATCGATGGTTACTTCTGCCGTGCGTGTATGAGTTTCGTGTCCCTCTATAATTGTCGCGGCTCTCGGCATTCCTATGATATCCCCTGAAACATTCTGCTTTTCCGTAAAATGGAGATATCCGTTAGGATCATCATCGGCGGCCTGCCTGTAAATATCGCTTATCAATTCCCTGCGTATCGGTTCACCGCTTATTTCCTCCTGCAGATCCATTACCAAAATAATCAGAGATCCTGTAGATGTGGGAATTCTCACCGATTCCGCGATGAATCCAATCTGTTTCATTTCAGGAATAACCAGCCTTAAGGTGTTTGCAGCCCCGGTTGTAGTCAGGATTATGTTATTCATTATGCTACGGCTTTTTCTAAGGTCGGTTTTTCCTGACTTTGGCAGCCGGTCCAGAACCTCCTGCGAACCTGTAGCCGCATGAACCGTAGACATGGAAGCGCTTAATATCTTTTTCGGGCCAAAATGGTTAAGAAGCGGTTTAATCATATGAGCAAGACATGTTGTAGTACACGAAGCATTGGAGATAATTTTATGCTTTTTGGGATCGTAATCGTTGGCATTTATTCCCATAACAGTAGTTACAGCATCATCCGGCATGGGGATTCCCTTATCTTTGATCTTAAATGGTGCGGAAGTGATGACCTTTTCAGCACCTGCTTCAAAGTGACCCCTTGCAGATCCTTTTGGGTGATCCGCCGGCAGTGTTGGGTCAAGAAATTGTCCGGTGGTGTCTACCACAAGCTTTACATCGCAGTCTTTCCATCCGATTCCGGCAGGGTTTCTGGAAGACATTAGAAAGGTGACGGGAACGCCATCTATTATCATTGATCCTTTTTCTTCATCCAGATTACTGATAACAGGCTCTGCCATGTGGCCATATAAATACTGACCAAGTGAGCCGTAGGTCGAATCCCTTTCCACATAATGGGCAATATCCTCTAAGGATGTGCCAACCTCACGACCGATATTTACTACAATTTCCTTAAAATATTTTCGTCCCACATGGTGCCAGACGGTCAGCTTACCGATCCTGCCAAACCCGTTTATCCCAAGTTTTAATCCTTTATCATTTACGGCAGTCGTTTCCATGTCTCCTCCTATTGGCAGTTTACCACGGATTTTCACGGAGAATTCACTGATTTTTTTTATTTATTATCCGCTATAGTTCCTTATTTGCAAATAAGGTTTCTCCGGCTTGTCCGGGCTATGCTTCTTTTACCTTTATTAATCCCTGATAGATTGATCCTTCCCTGCCGTCAATACTTATATAATCACCGGATTGAATAAGCACCTGGCTAAATAGGCATTTTTTTTCTTTTTCATCGCAGATAAGATCTGTGCAGCCGACAACACATGTTTTACCCAGTCGGTGGGCTACTACAGATGCATGGGATGTTACACCTCCTCGTGCGGTTAGAAGACCATCCGCAGCGTAAATTTCTCGAATGTCATCAGGAACAGTGTCGGCTCTTGCAAGAATCAAGGATGTATCAGGTTCCAGGCTTCTCCATTTATCTATATCTTCAAGGCTGAAAACCACCCGACCATTCATTGCCCCGCCGCTGATACCTATACCGTGTCCCAAATACTTTTCCTCACTGATTTCAGAAATATCAAAGGCAATTACCTTTTTTCTTTCCCTCATAGCCATATCCCGCGTCTGGAGCAAATAAAGATCGTTAATAGCCGGGCTTTCAAAAGTGAACTCAACCTCCTGGGGACTCCATGTTTCTTCATAAATAAGGTCATTTACCCAGGCTTTTAATGCCAGGTAAATATCGGGAAAATGAGATTCAAGTGTTATATCGGTCTCCCGCATTTCAATATCCTGCTGGTTTATTGAAATCGGCAGCGTATTGACAAGGCCCGCAACAACGTCTTCCCCCTGATTGCCGAGGGTAAAATCGCCCCACAACCATAACGTGTCTTCCGACCACCTGGGATTATGGGTAAAAAAGACCCCGCTGCCGGATGACTTGGAAATATTGCCGAAAACCATAGACTGCACTGTAACTGCTGTGCCCCAGTCATCGGATATCCCCATAATTTTGCGGTAGGTTTTGGCTCTGGAAGACTCCCAGGAACCGAAAACACTCTTTATTGTCATATAAAGTTGTTCAAAGGGATCTTCCAGAATTTCAATACCCGAATCTTTAATCATCTCTTTATAGGTCAGCGCTACTTTCCGCATCTGGTCTCCGGTAAATTCTCTTTTATGTGAGATCTCAGCTTTGCGTTTTAATTCGCTGATGATAGCGTCAAAATCATCTCTTTCCAGATCAAAGGCCATTCCGTAGCACTGCAGAAAGCGGCGATAATTATCCCAGGCAAACCAGGCATTACCGCTTTGTGAAGCGAGTCCTGCTGTAATCTCCTCATTCATTCCAACATCGAGAAAAGTGTCCATCATGCCGGGCTGAGAAATAGAAGAACCGCTTCGCACAGAAAAAAGAAGAGGGTTTTTCGGGTCTCCAAATTTCTTTCCTGTAACCTTTTCGATAGCAGATATATGACGTGCCGTTTGTTCCTTAAAATTCTGTTCAGCCGGCGAATAACTGTCTATCACATCTCTACATCGGAAAACCTCGGTTGTTATGATAAAACCAGGGGGTACCGGCAGTCCGAAATTGTACAGTTTGACCATATTAAGCCCTTTATTGCCCAAGTAAATTATACCGTTAACCCTGTTGTCAACATTGTGAATCGAAGTCATCGCATTTTCGGGATCATAGATAAGGAGTAGATGAAGTTTATCGTTGGGAAGTTTGTCCGCCTGCTGAAAAAGGGTGTTTAGAACCCTGCTGATAAAAAGATCAAGCTGCTGCAAACCGGGTGAAAGGGCTATCTGGTCGCGGAAAAAGATTTCCGAGACCCTGTGTTTTAACTTTTCAGTGTCAAATATATTCTCCTGCGGCAGGTACTTAGCCTGAATCTTGTCGCCGGATATGCCGGTTAGAATTCTTGTCAGGTTCTCTTCGTGGATATTGTTAAAATGATCATTTATTATGTTTTTTACTACCTGAGCAAATCCTTTAAAAATGTCAAGATACTGTGTAAAGGTAAATCCTTTAATCTCAAGTGAGTGGGCCAGAAGATCGAGTTGAAGTTCCATCTCAACCGATGAAATTCCGTCCAGTTTCAGTACCTTGTTAAATAATATTAATCGCACATATATCTGATAAAATGTTGCCTTGGTTATAAGGCTAAGATCTAAATTGTCGATAATCTCCTCAAATAGAACGTTGACTAAAGACTCAATTCGAAAGGTAAGACCCAGGGCGTCAAATTTCATTTCATGGTAGCTTCCGTACATGGAGGGTATATCAACTGTTATATGCCTTTTTTTATAAATATCTTCCCGAATTTCATAGACCTCGGAAGATAATATCAATTCCTTTAATTTTTTAAGATAATCTAGAAGTACGATAATCTTTTTCTTTAAATCAGGTTCGACAAGAGCCTGTTTTAATTTGCCTAAATCCGGAAGGGCTTCGGTGGAAAGCTGTGTGATGTAATTGTGCAGTTCGATATATTCAATGTTATATTTCTGGTTTAAAAGTTTGTAAAAGGTTATAAAAAGCTCTGCCCTTTTTAAATCTTTTTCTGATACGTTTGAAATGTTTTCAAAGATGCTCCTCAGCTTTTCTTCTTTGATGGTTAGTAGATCGTCAGGCAGGAAAAACCCCTTTTCACAAAGATGTGACACAACCTTGTGGACTCCATTGATATAAGGTCCCTTTGTTTCTATTTGATCGTAAATGTTCGGCGGAACAAATGGTTTAAGTCTTTCCTTTTCCCTGGTTTCCCAGAAATGAAGGATTGCTGCCATAAAATCTATTATCCGGTTGCTGCTTTCTACATGGCTTTGCTTTCGAAGAAAATGGATGAGGATGTCTTTTCGATGGGAAAGCTCATCAATCTTTGTTGAAATATCTCTCAATTTTCCTTCAGCACCGATATCGTTGAAATAAACCGGAAAGAGCTTGGCAAGCTGCTTGGCAAGATTGTATACAGGTCCGATCTCGCTGTTTAAAAACCTGGTGATATCCCTCGGGAAAAGGTCGGTATCCTTGATAAAAACGCCTTCGATGGAAAGATGGATTATCATATTTGAAAGGAGCCTTGTAGACCATTTTGGATTCAGATCGATAAGCTCCAGCCAGGTGCGTATATTCAGAATATGGGCGCTGTTGACCTCAATTTGCCAATCATCTCCAACACCGCCTGTCATCGGTGCCTGGAAACCTAAGTCTATCACGGAGTCGATAAAATAATTAACAAGGTCGCTTTTATCAGTTTTATAAACACCCTTTCCCATGTTGAGAACACAGTTTAAAGCAGTAGCAGGGTATTTACTGCTTCTATCTTTTAAGATGGAAAAGGTTTTTTCAATCAGTTTCCGGATATTCATGTGACTCTCATGGCTGATGAGCCAGCTTAAAGTTCTGTTAATGCCTCTTAAAGCTTCCTCGTGTATCATCGATAATCCGGAAATATTCATTATATGAAAAAGAAATATTACTTTCCACTGGTTCCCCTTGCCGTTTTTTTTCCCTGCATCAAGAAGTTTTGCTGGAACTTTCCGATATATTTCAACAATTTCGCTGTAGCCTGGGAGTTTAACCAGTTCTTTTAGCACTTCTTGGGATTCGATTTTTTTAGATTTTGTAATATCATCGAGCCGTATATTTAATTTCCTAATACTTTCGAGAGATATCTCATTGAAAAAATCGTTAATCCTGTCAAGGTTAGCACCTTCTTCCGTTTCTTTTTCGAACCAAGTCTGGGGATCTCCTTGGTCTTGCCAGAAAGAGTATGTGTGTTTGTAATATTTAAGCAAAAGCAAATTGATTGATCTGTAATCTGTCGCAAGCTCAGGTCCATGATACATAAGGGCTTCGGCGAGTTTTTTTATTTGGTAATAGCTTTTTACAAATAAAAAGAAATACTTGTCAGGAGAAGTCCTGATTCTGTTAAAAGAGTCATCAAGTACCGGCATAAATTTTTCTATGTCGGAACCTGAATCTTTAATGATTTTCTGCAGGAAAAGGAGAAGGTTATCCACAGCATCAGATCTTACATCTTTATCTGATGTTGATTCAATGGCACTTGTAAATATGTCTATGAAAATACATGCCGCATCATAACCCTTTGGATGCTTTTTAAGAAGATGAAAATATTCAAGGCAATACCCTCTTGCTTCCTTTACAATAAAGCCCCAGTTTTTATAAGGATGTGAAAGCTCCTTTAAAAATGTATTCAAGCCTTCCATGAGTCCATAATATCTGGACATGACCTCCTGAAGGACCGAATATCTGGAATCTACCGTAACATCAACATGATAGCTGGCCAGATTTGTTTCAAGGGCTTTTGACTTTATCATTATTCCATCACTCCCCATTATTGATGGCTAAAACTTCACCCAGGCAGTTACTCAGGTTCACAAATTCCGGTACTGTCAGAGTTTCGGCGCGCCTGGTGGAATCAACACCTGCAAGCTGTAATGCATCAAGGGATGTTTTAACATCGATATGAAGTTCACTTGCCGAAAGTGCGTTTTTAAGGGTTTTTCGCCTTTTCCCAAAAGCCGCTTTAATTACTTTAAAAAGAAACTGATCATTATTGGCTGAAAAATTCAATTTATCTTTAAATATTATTTCGAGAACCTCGGAATCGACTTTCGGCTTTGGAAAAAACAATTCGGCCTTGACGTTTGCCAGAGATTTGATTTCCGCACAGTACTGAAGCAAAACCGTCAGCCGACTGTAATCCTTGCAGCCCGGCTTAGCGGTAATGCGCTGTGCCAGTTCTTTTTGAAACATGAGGACCGCCCGGTTTATGTTTCCTCGTGATTTTATAAGTTTAACCAGGATCTGCGAGGAAATATTGTAAGGAAGATTGCCGATAACGACGATTTTACTCTTTGCCTCATCAGACAGGGCATTAATATCTATATCCAATATGTTTTTGTCTATTAAAATAACATTCGACAAATCATACGTAAGAAGCTGCGTTTTTAAAAGATTGATTATCCGGCTGTCTTTATCCACTGCAAAAACCCTTTTTGCGACACGTGCCAAGGGGATGGTAAGAGCACCCAGACCAGCCCCGATTTCCAGAACGATATCCTCTGGAGTGATGCCACTGCGGCTTACTATCATTTCAGCGGTTGACGGATCAGATAAAAAATTCTGACCCAACCGCTTTTTAGCTCGGATATTGAATGCATTAAGGAGCGTTCTGGGTGATGTCATATGCCGGGCTCCAAGGTTGTTCATGTTTGATACGTTGATTTAACGTTTTTAATTTATCACGAGAACGCATTATTTTCAATATTTCATTCTTACGATCATCATTTGCTGCGCATGAGTTTATTATCCGTGATATTCCGTGCTGTTCTGTGGCAAATATTTTTTTTTACCACGGAGTTACACGGAATATCACGGAAATACGTTACACAAAATCATGAAATATCGGGTCACCCCACACAGTATAGATTGATATCGGCTGGAGAAAAATTTTTAAGCCCCGGACCAGTTTCAAAGGCAACCTTATTTTAAAAATGCGTTTACCCTGCTTTTGTATATCTTGACTTTCTCAACACTATTAAATACTTGATACATTGTAACTGTTCAGCCACTAAGACACAAAGTCTCAAAGGAAGGATATCAATTTTAACGTGCTTTTTATTAAAAACGGCATCAAAAGAATTATATTATAAGTGTCTTTGGCCTGGTGGCAGAACTGTTACAATACATTAATGATTCTAATTGTTATAGCTTGTCATTAATTTTTAGTTTCCATCAATGGAGGGAATTATGGTAAGAAAAAAGGGAAAAACAGTCAGCTTTGATGCAATGGTAAAATTTTTCATGCAAAGCTACGATATTCCGACTAAAAAAGATATAAGCAAACTAACAGACAAGATTGACCGGCTCGAAAATCTGATTAAAGCGCTTGGTGCGTCCGGTAAAAAAGGGCGCATCCTGAACACAGGTAATGCCAGAGCCAAATCGCAAGGTATAACTGCTTTTGACAAAGTATTTGAAATTATAAAGCGGTTTAAAAATGGAATCGGCATTGCGGAGATCCAGTCCAGAACCGGTTTCGGCGATAAAAAAATACGTAATATTATATTCAGGCTGCACAAAAACGGCAAGATCAGACGCAAAAGCCGCGGAATTTATATTGCCACATAATAAGGACGCTTTTATGAATTCATCTTTGGATACCAACAATACAGGCATAAATGAGGGCGACAATATTTCCGGCTACCTTGTTAAAAGGGTAGTTTCCCTTAAGGAAATAAAATCTTTTTTTTACGAGCTTGAACACGCTGCTACAGGGGCCAGGCATGTTCATATCAGCAGCAGCGACAGAGAAAATACATTCAGTGTTGCATTTAAGACTGTTCCCACCGATTCAACAGGTGTTGCTCATATTCTTGAGCACACTGTATTATGCGGTTCCAGCAAATTTCAGGTTCGAGATCCTTTTTTTTCTATGTTAAAACGCAGTCTTTCCACTTTTATGAACGCCTTTACCGCTTCCGACTGGACAATGTACCCTTTTTCCACCCAGAACCGGAAAGATTTTTACAACCTCATGGATGTTTATCTTGACGCGGCCTTTTTCCCAAATATAAAAGAGCTTAGTTTCATGCAGGAGGGACACCGCCTGGAGATCGAAGGCGATGTTAAAAAGAACGATTCGTTTAAGCTTGCATATAAAGGTGTTGTATATAATGAGATGAAAGGGGCCATGTCGTCACCTGATCAGGTTTTGGCAAGATCCCTTCTAAAAGCTCTATATCCTTCCACAACATACAGCCATAACTCGGGAGGCGATCCGGCGTCTATTGTAAACCTTACATATGACCAGCTTAAGGCTTTCCACAAGGGGCATTATCACCCGAGTAACGCATTTTTTTATACCTATGGAAATCTGCCTTTAACAGACCATCTCTCCTTTATAGAAGAAAAGATCCTGAAGAGTTTTAAGCGCATCGATCCAAAAACTACAGTTGTCTCCCAGCCCCGCTGGAGCGAACCTATAAAAGCATCCTATCCGTATCCGCTTGAAAAAAATGAAGATCCGAAAAAGAAATGCCAAATTTGCCTGGCATGGCTTACAGCCGACATAAAAGATAATTTTGAAGTTCTCGTTCTTACGCTCCTTGAACAGATTCTTTTAGGAAATTCCGCTTCACCCCTGCGCAAGGCGCTGATGGAATCAGAGCTTGGAACAGCCTTAAGTGACGGGACAGGTTTCGATGCTAATAACAGGGATACTATGTTTGCCTGTGGGCTTAAGGACGTGGAGGAAACCGCCGCAGAAAAAATCGAGTCGATTATATTCCATGTGCTTAATAATCTTGTAAGTAAAGGTATCGATAAAGAGCTAATAGAATCTGCTATTCATCAGATCGAGTTTCATCGTAAAGAGATAACAAATACACCCTATCCTTACGGTATAAAGCTGCTTTTAACATTTTCCGGAAGCTGGTTCCACGGTGGAGATCCTGCAGCTATTTTGCAGTTTGATGATGATCTTAAAAAACTGCGGGATTTACTCGCTGAAGGCCCCTTATTTGAAAAGCGTATAAAAAAACACTTTATTGATAACCCACACAAGGTTATTTTTACTCTTGTACCGGATCAGATGATGGAACAAAGGGAAACAGAAAGGGTAGAAGAAGAACTTAACCGTATAAAATCTGCCATGGTTCCCGGCAATCTTGAAAAAATAGCCAAAAACACTAAAGCATTAAAAGAGCTTCAGGAATCGATGGAAGATGTTTCGATTCTTCCTACTTTGGAAATAGAAGATATCCCGGCCACAATTCAAAAAGTGAATGAAACAATTTTGCATGACAAGATGCCGGCCACGTGTTATCAGCAGCCAACTTCCGGCATTTTTTACCTGGCTTCGGCTGCCGGAACAGGATTGCTTAAAAAAGAGCTGATTCCATATGTCCCTTTTTTTTGCTATTCTCTCCCTAAAATCGGCACTGCTGTTCGTGACTATACGGAAATGGCCCGGCTCATTGACGCATATACCGGCGGAATCGGGCTGTCTGCTCATGCCCGCACGTGCTTTGATGAAACCGGCACTTTAAGGCCCTTTGTGGCATTTAACGGAAAGTGTCTTGTTCGGAATCAGGGAAAGCTGTTTGATATCATTGAAGAGTTATTATCTAAATATGACTTTTCAGATTTGTCTCGCTTAAAGATCCTTTTACTTGAATTCAGGGCGGGGCTGGAATCTGCCGTCATTCAAAACGGTCACAGGCTGGCGATTTCCCTGGCTTCCAGAAATTTTTCACCTGCCGGTGCCCTTGGCGAAATATGGGGCGGCATCCACCAGCTCCAAACAATTAAAAGTATAACTGAAGGTCTTTCAAACGACAGCCTGAAATCGTTTGCCGGCAATCTGTCAGCCATTGCTAAAAACCTTTTCACCCGTGAGAACATTAAAATTGCGCTGATAGCCGATGGCAAAGACCTGTCTCACGGTTTAGAGCGCATTGGTCAAAGTAAAATTTTTCAAAACATCAGCCTTAAAGTATCAGATGACATCGGTTTTGCAATGCCGGACATTGATCCTTATGAAAAAATTCCATACGAAGGATGGAGTACATCTTCTGCGGTTTCATTCGTGGCTCAAACATTTAAGACCGTCCGTATGCAGCACGAAGATGCACCTGCCTTGTCTGTGATAAGTAAAATACTTCGGTCCATGTATCTGCATCGTGAGATTCGTGAAAAAGGAGGAGCTTACGGAGGATTTGCTGTATACAACTCAGAAGACGGGCTTTTTTGTTTTGCCTCTTACCGAGATCCCCACATAGTTTCAACCCTTAAAGTATATAATCACGCTTTCGATTTTATAAGGGCCGGAAAGTATAATAATGAGGATATCAAAGAAGCTGTTTTGCAGATATGCTCGGAAATCGACAAGCCGGACCCCCCTGGTCCTGCGGCAAAAAAGGCGTTTTACAGGAAAATTGTGTCACTTTCTGATGAGGCACGCCAGGACTTTAAAGAAAGACTCCTTGCTTTATCAAAAAAGAAAGTAACTGAAGCTGCGGAAAAATATTTTCTTCCCGGCGCTGAAAAACAGGCGGTTGCCGTTATTTCCGGGGAACAGGCATTAAAAGCAGCAAATAAAAAACTTGCCGGCTTTCCCCTTGATCTGTACCGTATTTAAATGAGGGGTCGGGGTGTTTCTCCCCTAAAGCCTTTTTGATAAACCGTTAGCGCTTTAATGATTGAGACCGGTCTGCCCGAGGGATAAGCCAATAGCCCGTGCAAGCATTAACAATATTATATGGGAACTTTTGTACGGTAGCTATCTCGCTGAGGTTAGATTTGAGTCAGCCCCAGTAGACAGATTCTCACGGCGGCGGTGATCGTCTCTGCCTGTAATGGCTTCACGAAAAGGATAGGGGGCGTGTACAGAGTACTGTTCTCATTTGTTAATGCTTGCACGGGCTATTGGCTTATCCCTCGGACGGAACAGAACAGAGATTGAAAAACTCCCCGACCCCTCATTTAAATAAAATGGATAAATACAAAAATTACTATGATCTGAAACAGCATGAAAGAGAAGGAAAAGATTATGTGATACTCTTGCGGGAAAACACTTCTCGTATCGCTGTAATCGCGCCTCACGGTGGAGGTATAGAACCCGGAACAGTTGATATCGCAGACGGTGTAGCCGGTAGCGAGCACTCCTTTTATGCCTTTAAAGGGATAAAAAAGAAGGGAAATGCAGTTTTACATATTACGAGCAATAAATTTGATGAGCCGAAAGTGGTGAGAATTGCTGAAAACACGGACGTTGTTGTTTCAATTCACGGGTATCATGGAAAATACGAAATGGTTTTTATCGGAGGTAAAAATCATGATTTAAAGGAAAAAATAAAATATATGCTAAACAAAGCCGGATTCCATGCTGAGATAAGCACAAAACCAGGTTTACGTGGGCAACATCCTGAAAATATCTGTAACCGGTGTCGGTCCTGTGAGGGGGTGCAGTTAGAAATATCCAGAGGTTTAAGAGAGAAAATGTTCGATAATCTTAATAGACGATCATGGAGAAAGAAAACCAGCTTGTATTATATATTTGTGTATACATTGAGAGAAGCGCTTCGATGACAAATTCATAAATACAGATCCCGTTAAGTGGTTAAGTAGTTGAGTCGTTAAGTTGTTGTTATAATGATTATATCTATTATTTACTTAAAAATTGGACATTCGGTGTTTGAAAAGTTATAACGTCTGGAAATAATAGTAATTAATTTCGTAACTACCCAGGTTGTCAGGTTCACAGTTCAGGGTTCAGAGTTGTTTAGCCTGCGGCGGGGTCGCAGTTTTCATCAATTAACCTTGAACCGTGAACCATGGAACTTTGAACCTGAATAGTTACCTAATTTCTTACTTAACCACTCAGCTACTCAACGAGGTCTAAAATACAAAAAACTTTACAAAGATAGAAAAAACAGGAGAGTTAAAAATGTCTGGGAAAAAAAGGTCTATGATTTTCGCGGTGGGTTGGAATCTAATCCTTCTTACCGTTGGTGCCGTTGTTTTAGCCATCGGTATTAAAGCCATTGCCATTCCCAATGGCTTTATCACAGGAGGGTTTTCAGGTCTTAGTTTACTGATCTATTATGTCTTTGGTGGTTTATCACCCGGCACCTGGTATTTTGTTCTGAACATACCGTTGTTTATCGCCGGTTGGATTTTTCTCAGCAGGCGATTCTTTTTTTACAGCCTGTTCGGTATGATAGTTCTAACCGTGGCCATCGATCTGATACCATTTACGATCCCTATCCATGACAAGCTGCTGGCGGCCCTTGCCGCCGGTGTTCTCATTGGTGCCGGGGCCGGGACTTACCTTCATTCCTTTGGATCAGCGGGCGGAACCGATGTAATTGCAATTATTCTCAACCAGAAATTCAATGTCCGCATCGGCAGGTTCTATTTCTATTTTAATCTGGTTCTCTTTGGTTTCAGTTTCGGTTTCCTGGATATCGATATAATTCTTTTTTCTCTTATACTCTCCTTTGTCGTCTCCCAGGTAGCTGATTACTTCCTCAGCATGTTTAACCAGCGCAAAATGGTCATAATTATTTCCGACAAGTCCGATTCAATTGCTAAGGCTATTTTTGAAAAACTTAACAGGGGAAGCACTTTTTTGTACGGACGCGGTGCATATACCGGACGGCGGAAAAAGGTCATTATGACGGTGGTCAACAATTATCAGCTCAAACGTTTGGAAGAAGCGGTCTTTAATGTCGATTCAGACGCCTTCTTTATCACCGAAAACACCTTTAACGTTATTGGAAAGGGTTTTTCCCGTCGCAAGCTATATTAACTTAGACGGTTTCGTAAAAAGTCTCCCGCTTCAGTTCAGCGGGACGTTGTGCTGCATTTCGTAATCATTCAACGTACGATGAGTACGCCTCATGATTCCAAAATTTGCACGCCTTTCTTGTCCCGCTGCTTTTTAGCGGGGGAATTTGAACTTTTTACGAAACCGTCTAAATCGGACTTTTTACGAGAGCATCAACTTAAAACCTGATGAATTCGGTTTTATACGAATTCATCAAAATTGATTGAGGGAGAGAATGTTTGAACAAGTCCAGGCCGCTAAAGAAAGATTGAAAGGTAATGCTAATGTTACACCGATTATGACTTCCAGAACACTAAACCGGCTGGTTAAGGCACAAGTGTATTTCAAGTGCGAGAATTTCCAAAGAATTGGGGCATTCAAGTTTCGCGGAGCATTCAACAGTATCTCGCAACTTTCTAAAGCAGAAAAGGCGAGAGGTGTCATTACTTATTCTTCAGGAAATCATGCGCAGGCAGTGGCCTTGGTTGGTCAGATGCTGAATGTCGAAACGACAATAGTAATGCCTAACAATGCTCCTGTAACCAAGCGTGCCGCTACTGAAGAGTATGGGGCGAGAATCATTGAATACGATCCTTACAAAGCGAATCGTGAGGATATTGCAAAAGACCTTGAAGCCAGGAATGGCTATACGATGATTCCGCCTTTTGACCACAGGGACGTTATAGCAGGTCAAGGAACTGCCGCTTTAGAGATGTTCGAGGAGATCGGTAATCTCGATATGCTGCTGGTTCCGTGCGGAGGAGGGGGGCTGCTTAGCGGTTCGGCTGTTTCTGCCAAAGGAATGTCACCGAATTGCCGGGTAATCGGTATTGAACCGGAACTCGCTGACGATGCTTACAAGTCATTTAAAACAAAAAAACTTCACAGGATAAATAATCCGCCCACTATCGCTGACGGAACCCGCACACCATCATTAGGTAAAATTACATTTCCACTGGTGCTAAAGTATGTGGACGATATGAAAACGGTATCAGAAGAGGCCATAATAGGAGCAGTAAGATTTCTATTCTACCGTATGAAACTGGTAGTTGAGCCGTCCGGTGCACTTGGGCTTGCGGCATTACTGAGTCGTGCCGTGATTCCGGAAGGCAGGGTTGGAATCATTTTAAGTGGCGGCAATATTGATTCTGCCACAATGATAAAGATATTAAGCTCTTGAGCAAACTCTGAGGATTTTCTTTACCTTTTACTTTACAATAATCGATAAACCTATTAGTTAATCTGCTCATTATGGTTTCGTAAAAAGTCAAAAAACTTTCTTTTACGAAACGTTTTAAGCATTTGAATAAATAGAAAGAGGAGTTGCCATGGGAGGTTTATTCGGGAGTGTTTCAAAAGAAAATTGTATCGATGATTTGTTTTACGGAACTGATTATCATTCTCATCTTGGAACAAAACGGGGCGGCCTTGCGGTAAAAAATTCCAAAGGATTTTCAAGGTCCATCCACAACATTGAAAATGATTATTTCAGATCCAAGTTTGAGTCTGATCTTCCTGATCTAAAGGGAAATAAGGGCATTGGAGTTATCAGTGACTACGATTCCCAGCCGCTCATTATCGGTTCTCATTTAGGAACGTTCGGAATTGTAACGGTTGGTAAAATTAACAATATTGAGGAACTGGTCAGTGAAGAATTTGCAAAAAAAATGCACTTTTCCGAGACAAGCGGTGGTGTAACAAACCCGACAGAACTGGCGGCAATGTTAATTTGCGAAAAAGGATCCTTTGAGGAAGGAATTGAAAATGCCCAGGAACGCATTAAAGGCTCCTGCTCGCTGCTTTTGCTTACGGAAGAAGGAATTTTTGCCGCGAGGGACAGATTAGGGAGAACACCTGTAATAATTGGAAAAAAAGAAAACGCTTTTGCTGTATCCTCAGAAACATGTGCGTTTCCCAACCTTGGGTATGACATTGAAAAACATCTTGGACCTGGTGAAATTGTTTTTTTAACTCCAGAAGGATATGAACAGAAGAAAAAGCCCAATGATAAAATGCAAATATGCGCTTTTTTGTGGGTTTACTATGGTTATCCTGCCTCTGATTACGAGGGGATCAATGTGGAGTCGGTCAGGTACAGGTGCGGCTGTTCCCTTGCAAAAAATGACGACGCCGAAATAGATTTTGTTGCAGGAATACCCGATTCCGGCACCGGACACGCCATCGGCTATGCAAATGAAAAAAGAATTCCGTACAAACGTCCCTTTGTTAAATATACACCCACCTGGCCAAGAAGCTTTATGCCGCAAAGCCAAAGCACAAGGGACCTTGTTGCAAGAATGAAACTGATACCTGTTAGATCAATGATAGATGGGGAAAAGATTCTTTTTTGTGAAGATTCAATTGTAAGAGGTACCCAGTTGCAGGATAATGTACAAATATTATTCGACTACGGCGCTGTTGAGGTTCACATGCGCCCGGCCTGCCCCACTTTGATTTATCCCTGTGATTTTCTCAATTTTTCAACATCACGATCAACACTCGATCTTGCGGGCCGAAAAGCGATCAGGGAACTTGAAGACAGTGATGATAAGTTTCTGGATGAATATGCAACTGCCGGTTCGGAAAAGAACATGGCAATGACGGATAAAATAAGAAGCAGGTTAAGGCTTACCTCATTAAAATTTCAAAAACTGGAAGACCTTGTTGCGGCAATCGGTTTGCCGAAAGAAAAATTGTGCACACACTGCTGGGACGGGTCCAGTTATTTTTGACGGTTTCGTAAAAAAGCTATTTCATACTGCTTTGCGGCAGCATTACTGCAAGTGACCCGAAGCTGTTTAAAAACCCTTTTTTCGCTTTGTTTGCCGCTTTTGGCAAACTCTAAGTTCGCTTTGCTAAAATGAAAGAACTCGACCTCGCTTCGCTCGGGACTCAGACAGCTTTCATTTTTACGCTCCGCTTCACTAAGAATTTGCAACAAAAGCCGGCAAAATCGACGCTCAAAATGGGTTTTGGAACAGCTTCTGGAAGTTGAGTTACTTAGAAGTCAAAAAGCCAATTTTTACAAATTCATTAATTGTAATAGAAAGAGACCTTCGAAAAGTGCCGTTTTGCAAAGGTCTCAGAAAGGAGTTGTTAATGCCCAGACGCGACGACATTAAAAAAGTACTCATCATCGGTTCAGGTCCCATAATAATTGGCCAGGCCTGTGAATTCGACTATTCCGGCACCCAGGCGTGCAAAGCTCTGCGTTCTCTCGGTTACGAAATTGTCCTTGTGAACTCAAACCCTGCAACAATCATGACAGATCCCGGTATGGCTGACTTTACCTATATCGAGCCACTTAGTCTTAATATATTAACCGACATTATTGCAGCTGAACGGCCGGACGCCCTGCTGCCGAACCTGGGCGGTCAGTCCGCTCTGAATTTATCATCCGAGCTGGCAAAGGCAGGCGTGCTGAAAAAATACGGAGTGAAGGTTGTCGGTGTAAATATTGATGCCATTAAGCGCGGAGAAGATCGTACAGCCTTTAAAGAGACTATGAATCGACTGGGAATTGAAATGCCGGAGAGCGAAACGGTAAATAGCGTTGAAGATGCGGAAAAGATTGCAGCGCATCTTGGTTATCCCGTTGTAATTCGTCCGGCTTATACCATGGGCGGTACCGGCGGCGGTCTTGTGTATAATGTTGAAGAACTTCGTACTATTGCAGCGCGAGGTTTATCTGAAAGTCTCGTGAACCAGGTTCTGGTGGAAGAATCGGTCCTGGGCTGGGAAGAGCTTGAACTGGAAGTCGTCAGAGATGCAAAAAACCAGATGATCACCGTTTGTTTTATAGAAAATGTCGATGCTATGGGTGTTCACACGGGAGATTCTTTTTGTACGGCGCCGATGTTGACCATTGATCCCGAACTGCAAAAACGTCTTGAAAAATATTCTTACGATATTGTGGAAGCGATTGAGGTCATAGGCGGTACAAATATTCAATTTGCCCATGAACCAAAGACCGGCAGAGTCGTTGTTATCGAGATTAATCCAAGAACTTCCAGATCATCCGCCCTGGCATCCAAGGCAACAGGTTTTCCGATTGCCCTTGTATCTTCCCTGCTGGCAGGGGGCTTGACAATGGATGAAATACCCTACTGGCGGGATGGCACACTTGAAAAATATACACCTTCCGGAGACTATGTGGTTGTGAAATTTGCGAGATGGGCTTTTGAAAAATTCGAGGGGGTCGAAGATAAGCTCGGCACCCAGATGCGTGCTGTCGGCGAAGCCATGAGCATCGGGAAAAATTACAAGGAAGCGTTCCAAAAAGCGATCAGGTCCCTTGAAATCGACCGTTACGGTCTCGGTTTTACCAAAGATTTCAATGAAAAAACTTTAAGTGATTTAATGAACATGCTGGTTGATCCAACAAGCGAACGTCAGTTTATAATGTACGAGGCCCTGCGCAAAGGTGCCGAAATTCAGGCTCTCTACGAGCTTACCCATATTAAACCCTGGTTCATCGAGCAGATGAAAGAACTGGTCGACCTTGAGGAAGAGATCCTGAAATACAAGGGGCAGACGCTTCCCGACGATCTTCTTATCCGTGCAAAAAAGGACGGATTTGCGGACAGATATCTTTCTCTTTTACTCGAAATTTCCGAGAAGGATATTCGGGAAAAGCGTATCTCACTGGGCGTTGTTGAAGCATGGAAACCGGTTCCTGTCAGTGGTGTCGAAAATGCCGCCTACTATTATTCCACTTATAATGCTCCAAACAAGGTTGAGGTGAGTGACCGGAAAAAAATAATGGTTCTCGGCGGAGGTCCGAACCGAATCGGGCAGGGGATTGAATTCGACTACTGCTGTGTGCATGCTGCATTTGCCATCCGTGATGCAGGGTGCGAATCCATAATGGTTAATTGCAACCCTGAAACGGTCTCTACGGATTACGACACATCGGATAAACTTTATTTCGAGCCACTGACCCTTGAAGATGTTTTAAGTATTTACGAAAATGAAAAACCGGAAGGCGTGATCATCCAGTTCGGCGGACAGACACCCCTGAATATCGCCAACGAACTTGAAGCAGCCGGTGTCAAAATTATGGGGACTTCTCCTGAAACAATAGATCTGGCAGAAGACCGGGACCGATTCCGTAAGGTAATGCGTAATCTGGGAATTCCTCAACCTGAATCCGGCATGGCCGGCACGCTGGAAAAAGCCCTGGAAATAGCCGATAGAATCGGATACCCGTTAATGGTCCGACCCTCTTATGTTCTTGGCGGGCGTGCCATGGAAGTTGTCCTGGACGAGGAAATGCTTATTCATTACATGGCAGCAGCCGAAAATGTTTCATCAGAACGCCCGATCCTCATCGATAAATTCCTGGAAAATGCCATTGAAGCTGAAGCAGATGCTATTGCAGACGGAACCGATGCCTTTGTACCTGCCGTTATGGAGCACATTGAACTGGCAGGAGTGCATTCAGGCGACAGTGCGTGTGTGATTCCGCCTGTAAGTATCCCCGTAAAGCACCTTGAAACCATTTATGAATACACAAAAAAGATTGCAATCGAGCTAAATGTAGTCGGGCTAATGAATATCCAGTATGCTATTGCTGATGACACGGTTTATATCCTTGAGGCCAACCCAAGAGCTTCGCGTACTGTTCCGATTGTCTCCAAGGTTTGCAATATTTCCATGGCACGGCTTGCCACGCAGGTTGTTATGGGTAAGAAAATTTCTGAGCTTAACTTGGAACCAAAACAGATCCCTCATTTCGGTGTTAAGGAAGCTGTCTTTCCCTTTAAAATGTTTCCTGAGGTCGATCCCCTTCTTGGGCCGGAAATGCGCTCTACAGGGGAAGTTCTGGGACTGGCTGATTCATTCGGCCTTGCTTTTTTCAAATCACAGAAAGCAACCCAGCTATCACTCCCGCTTGAAGGAGCGGTTCTTATTACCATTGCAAATAAGGATAAGCCGAGCGCCCTGGAGCCTGCCAGGTTGTTTAACGATATGGGATTCAAGATACTGGCTACCAAAGGAACGCATCAGTTTCTGGAGAAACATGGTATTGAATCCGAAACGATCCGTAAGCTGGGATACGGCAGGCCGGACATTGTTGATGCAATAAAAAATGAAGAAATTCAGTTAGTCATCAATACGCCGAGCGGGAAGGAGAGCAAAGATGATGACTCCTATATCCGAAAAGCGGCGATTAAGTATAAGATATTAAACATTACAACAACCGCCGCCGCCCTGGCAGCCGCTAAAGGCATCGCCGCCCGGAGAAAAGGAAAATCCAAAATAAAGTCTCTTCAGGCTTATCACGCGGATATCAAATAAAAATTAAAATGAAAATTTAATATTACGTTACATATTAGAATGTTACAGAGAATAAAAATCGTAAAAACCCGTGTTTTAGATTCGCGGAAAGTAAGTTGTAGTTTTCATTTTAACCCTCTTTTCCTCTAAAATGATAAATAAGAACTCGAGCCCATTTAATTTTTTTCAGGCATCTCGGAGACTTCAAAGCCCATTTTTTTCAGCTTGGCCAGTTCGCCTTTCGTGACGACGGCTTCTACAAGATATCCGCCTGAAAACAACTCCTCACCCGGCGCCCGATCGGGATCAGCCCTTACTCTGACGATATCCAGGTGCATCCCGCGCAATTGTTTGACCCCTCTTGATGACCTTGCCCGTATTTGGACCATCCTTAATAGAGGATCTTTAGCCACGGATTCTTGAACAAAGAAAATATTTTCCAAAGCAGGATGTGTTGATTTTTCTATTTTGGTTTTGACCAAAATGGATATAGAGGTATCCATACGGCCAGCAGTCGCGGTGCTTAGCGGAAGGGAACCATGAACCACCACCGTTGCTGCCAGTAGGACCAAGGTTATCCAATATCTTGTTGATTTGATCATTAGATGCTAAGGGGGACAAGACTGGAAGCCCTGGTCCCCCTCTTTTCTTGGTTCAGTCTGGTTATTGTCCTAGATACTGCATGATTCTATCCATCACTTCATTTCGATTTTCAGCCGTGTCAATGGCCTCGAATCCAAAACCGAGATAGACCGAGTTTGGCGTGCGGATGGCCGGTCCTTCAGGAAATCCGGCGCCTGTCATACGCATCCAGTTGTTGAAGGCGCTGCTGCCGGGAGCCACGCTGACGGACCAAGCCCCCATACCGGTTTCAAAGTCTTCC
>DAOWEJ010000037.1 GCA_030638575.1 Deltaproteobacteria bacterium
CATCTACTGCGTTGTAGCGGTTTTTCAGGAACTCGACATACTATATGTATTGTCTCGTCCCTGAAAAACCACTACGCCTTGTATATGAGCCTTTTTACTTAGCCATCCGGCGCTTATTCAAAAACTTTTTACGAAACCGTCAGTTTTAATTTAGGTTTATTTATTTTATCAACTTCGACATTTCCCGCGTGTCGCGGGGTTCGATATTCTGCGGTTCAAAATATATTGGAAAAGTTGAATTTTAAAAAGCCTTAAGCTGATAAAGTTCTATGAATTCATCAGGCAAAGCAGCGAGAAATAAATATTATGAGATATTCAATTCTGGATGCCATCGGCAACACACCTATTGTTGAAATAAGGAATCTCAATCCGAATCCGAAAGTGAAGATCCTTGCAAAGCTGGAATATTTCAATCCCGGTGGTTCGATTAAGGACAGGTCGGCCCTGTTCATGATTGAGGCGGGCGAAAAATCCGGAGAACTTACACCTGATAAAACCGTAATTGAGGCAACAAGCGGAAATACAGGTATCGGTCTTGCTCTCGTTTGCACGGTTAAGGGGTATAAGCTGCTGCTGGCCATGTCCGAAGCAGTGAGTGTTGAGCGGCAGAAAATCCTGAAAGCCCGTGGTGCTGATATCTTTTTAACTGCGGGTCATCTCGGTACGGATGGTGCAATTGAAGAGGTTTACAGACTGGCAAGGGAAAATCCCAAGACCTATTTTATGACGGATCAGTATAATAATGAAGCCAACTGGAAGGCCCATTATTTTGGAACAGCTGTGGAAATATGGGAGCAGACAGGAGGAAAGGTAACCACCATGATTGCCACAATGGGTACATCCGGAACCCTAATGGGTGTCTCAAGAAGGCTGAAAGAATATAATCAGAATGTCCGGATCGTTGGAGTTGAGCCTTATCTTGGCCATAAGATTCAGGGCTTGAAAAATATGAAAGAGGCATACTGCCCCGAGATTTTTGAAAAAAATCGTCTTGATAAGAAAGTAAATATCGATGATGAAGAAGCATTTGAGATGACAAGGCGTCTTGCAAAAGAAGAGGGCATTTTTGTCGGGATGAGCAGCGGGGCGGCCATGGTTGTAGCGCTCAAGGAAGCTGAAAGCATGGCCGAAGGCACTATTGTTGTAGTATTGCCGGATAATGGTGAACGATATCTGAGCACGCCGCTTTTTACCGTACGGGATAAGGTTCAATTAAAATTGTTCAACACCATGAGCAGACGCAAGGAGCCGTTTGAGCCGCTTCTGCCGGGAAAAGTCTCTATGTATTCCTGCGGCCCGACAGCACATGCCAGGATGCACGTGGGGGAAATCCGGCGGTTTGTCTTTTCCGATCTTCTCTGTCGATATCTTGAATACAGGGGCTATGAAGTAAAACATATTCTAAACATAACAGATCTTGATGATAAGACAATAAACGGCTCTGAAAAGGCGGGCCTGAACCTTTCAGAATTTACTGAAGAATACGTCAACCTGTTTTTACAGGATCTTTCTGCTATCGGAATTAAATCTGCAGAAAAATACCCAAGGGCAACAGAACATATAAAAGATATGGTTTTTCTTGCAGAAAGACTGAATAGAAAGGGATTTGCATATGAAAAGCTCCGTTCTTTATATTTCGATATTTCCCGCTTTTCCGAATATGGCAATCTGTCCGGTATTGATATAAACAAGATCAAACTGGGTGCAACCGTTGACCTTGATGAATATGAAAAAGATAACCCGAGAGATTTTACCCTTTTTAAAAGATCCAGGCTTTCAGAGCTGAAAAGGGGAATATATACTAAAACCGACTGGGGCAATGTGCGTCCTTCGTGGCATATTCAGTGTGCGGCCATATCTATGAAATACCTCGGAGAAAGCTATGATATCCACACCAGCAGTCGCGAGCTTGTATTCCCTCATCATGAAAACATAATTGCAATTGCATTTGCTGCGACAGGAAAAGCCCTGGCAAGATACTGGATACATTGTGAACGGGTACTGGTTGACGGTAAAAAGGTGGATGAAAGAGGTGCCGGTCTTAACTTTAAAGATCTGGCAGACATGGGCTATTCGGGGAGAGAAATCAGGTACTGGCTGTGTTCAAGTCATTATCGAAAACCTGTATTTTTTTCAAATGACAGGCTCAGTGATGCCAGGCGATCACTGAAAAGGCTTGATATATTCATTCATGCTTTGCGCAAAGTTGAAAAGGGAGAACCTTATCCTGATCTTCAGCAACTCCTTTACGACATCAAAAACGGTTTCACAAACGCAATGGACGATGACCTGAATATATCGGCAGCCATGGCCTCTATTTTTAAAATTGTAAAGCAGGTTAATGTCCTTATTTCGGAAAAAAGGATAGATCCTAAGGATGCGTCAAGGATTGAAGATGCATTTCGCAACATAGATACGGTGCTGAAAGTATTCGATTTTGGTGATGCTCACCCTAATCCCAAGGTGCGGCAGCTTATAAACGAAAGGGAAAAAGCAAGGTCTGAAAAAAGCTGGGAACTTGCTGATAAAATAAGAGAAAAGCTTCGATCCCTGGGGGTTACAGTTCAAGACAGGAAGCTGAAATAAGGTATAAAAAATGAAGCCGATATTTTTTCCATTTACATACATTTCCAAACCTGTTGCCGAAGCTCTGTTTTCTTGCTTTGGGAAAAGTATTATTTATCAGCCTTCAGTTGTGAATATACCTCAAAAAATGAATAAATGGGCTGAATCCGGTATGCTTGACATCCGAATCCCGGTAAAAAATGATGAGCAAAAACTTTCCACGATACTAAAAGAGTACAAGATATGGGCAAACCTCCACCAGGAAAGAATGGGGGGTAAACTCAAATTTTTCAAGACCCAGAGAAACAAGATTCCGTTTTTCGATGATACATCTTCATCTCAAATCAAGGCAGATATTAAAGATTTTAAAAATAAAAATCGTTCTTCCAAAAATCAAGATTCCATTTTTAATGCCCGGGTATTTTTAAGTATTGCACAGGACTTTGACATTCAAAACGATACGATAATTAAGGAGATGGTATCATTTGAAGCTGCACAACAGGATCTTATAAAAAAGATGAAAGGTGATAATGAGACTTCATATACCGGCTCTGCGGGGAAAGAAGTGTTAAAAACCGATTATTCAGGCGATTATATGATACCAGAGCGTTTGAAAGCCTGGGCTTTGCTGATGTGCTGTGACCCGTGGCATAACAAGGGGAAAATGCCGGGATTCTTTATTACAAGCAGTAGATCTGTAATCGACTATTTGATCGATAAAATCCCCGGTGCAGAAAGCGTACTTCGTCTTGACGAAATACCGGTATCAAAAGATATGACTGAAGAAATGGTAAGATGGCGAGAGGGCCTGATGAGTTACCTTGAAATGCTTGCAAACAATTCCCTGTCTATGCTGCCCTGTGATATCGCTAAGGTGCCGGCTGATCAAAAGTGTGGAAGAAAAATTTCACTAACTTTGTATCTTGTGCCCGGTGTAACACTTCGGGAGTTTTTCAATCGTTTTATTAATTCCGACTCGCCTTGGGGAGAAATTGAAAAAAATAAGGTTGGGTTTAAAAACACTGTGTTTGGTCATATCGGTGTATGATACCTGCTTTTAGGTCTTAAAGGCTTAGAGACTTTTGAGTATTTCTTTTTATTTTACCGGTTCGCCGACATTTTATGGGAAGTTCAAGAAACACAAACAATTGTGGTTTCAGCAAGTTATAGAAAGATTTTATTAAATCCAAAAAAAATATAAGAAGTCTTGACTCGCTTTATCAATTAGTATAAGGAATTTTCCCGATAACGTATATAATGGTAGATTTTTTAACCATGGTCTAATTTTTATAAAGAAAGGAGGCTTTTAAAGATGGCTTTTATCCCTACAGTTGATGAAGAAAAATGTGCAGGTTGTGAAGAATGTGTAGATGTTTGCCCTGTTGAAGTATTTGAGATGCAGGATGACAAATCGGTTGTTGTTGAACCTGATGAATGCCTGGGCTGCGAAAGTTGCGTTGAAGTTTGTGAAGAAGGCGCAATTACAGTTGAAGAGATTTAATTATTTTAAAATTTTTTGCCCCTGATCCTTTGCAAAAGCAAAGGATCAGGATACCATGCCTCATTTGCTCCTATCTTTCTTGCAAGACCCAACCAAAGATCTAATAATGTTAAAAAACAGACAATCCGAGCCAGTTTCAAAATGTTCAATTTTGTTCGAGATCAAGGAAGGCGAAAATTTTAACCACAGGAATACATGGAGTATTTCGAGGATTAAAAGTTGAGCCTGACGCAGATATCGGACAAAAGGGGACGTTTTGAAATTGGCTCATCCTTTTATATTGTTTTCCCGACTCCCCTTGGTGATGCTGCGGTAATATATACTAATAAGCCGTTTTTAATCTTAAAGGTACTCCTGCCGCAAAGACACCGGAAAGATCTGGTTAAAACTATTGATAAGGATTTGCAGGGGAAGGGCGATATACACCCAAAGGCAGGAATAATAGGCAAAACAATTAAAAAGTACTTTAAAGGAATAGAGATCCAGCCTCCCTGGGAGTGGATGGATATGGCAGGACTTACACGGCTTCAGAGATTGGTTTTAAAGGCCACAGCCGATATTCCATACGGCTCGGTTCGTTCCTACAGGCAGGTTGCTGAAGCCGTCAATCTGCCACGGGCATACCGTTTTGTCGGATCGACACTTGCAAAGAATCCTTTTCCGATTCTGATACCTTGCCACAGGGTGATCCGAAGCGATTCTTCTCTGGGACAGTTTGGTGGCGGAGTAGAGCTGAAAAGAAAACTGATTGAGCTGGAAGAATGGTTTGCGTCTGAGCAAAAATCAACATAGGGTTTCCTTGAAATACATATCCAACCGTAAACGCAACTACCCTTTTAGTTTTACACATAAAAAACTTCTTTATAAGCTGAAATATTTGCCTTTAACTGTAGACCATTTTGGTTTCATGGTCAACAGGAAGGATTTGTTCATTTCAAACCCGGACAAGCCGATCCTGGCCCGGCGGGATTGAAGAGCAGTATGTTTGAGTCCCGCCAGGGCGGGCATTCGCTTGAGGATTAAGGTTTTAGCCTCAAGGACGTAAGTCCGCTCCTCAAGTCCGCCGCAGGCGGGCGCTCTTCAAGGCCTTTGGCCGCTCAGTTATTGCGGGGACTGATATCTGTAATTTAAAAATTTTTACTACAAAAAACACAGAATTCACTTTTTACGACCTAATATACATCTTGTCAGCTATTATGAACTGTGATAACTTCACCACTTATGAAACAATATGTAATTGATGAGTTAAGACCTGCTGATTTCGAGAAAATTAAGGCATATCTGGACAAAAATCTCGTTTCTTCTGATGTTGATGGAATTTACTGGTTACCACTTGATGAGGAGAACCTAACAGATACACAGGCAAAGCATACCGAATGCCAGCCCTTTTATTTTGCTATTGATCTTGAGCCTAATATAATGGCATGCGAGTTACTTATACGTACAAAAAACAGAATAAGATGCAGTTGTATCAGCTATGCAACCGAAAAGCAGCTAAGCTGGCTTATCAGATATATAGATGCTATATTTGATAAACTTGAAATTATAACCTAACCTGGATAAACCGGAAAAAATGCCACAAAGGCACAGAGACACAAAGCAAAATTGTTTGTTAAAATTTATCTTCGTGACTTAGTGTATTGGTGGCAAAAATATTTTGCTAATAAAATGATACAAACACTGTTTATAATTTTATGGATTGTATTTGCCACCTTTGTTTTGGGGGTTGTTGTCATCATGGCATCATTTTTCAGTAAGAAAGGGAATTTTCCCCATATTATTGCAAGAATCTGGGGCAGGTCCATTCTTTTTGTGAGCCGTATAAAGGTTTCAGTCAAAGGCGTTTCCAATATCGACCCTTCAAGGTCATATATATTCATGGCCAACCATCAGAGTAATTTTGATATACCTGTACTATTAGGGTGTCTTCCCGTACAGTTCAGATGGCTTGCCAAGGCAGAGCTCTTTAAAATTCCGATTTTTGGCCGCAGTATGCGAGGATGCGGCTATATCAGCATCGATCGCTCTGATCGGAAATCTGCTTTTAAAAGTCTTGATAAGGCGGTCGATACTATTAAGAACGGTGTATCTGTTATGATCTTTCCGGAAGGAACCCGAAGCCTTGATGGTAAAATCAGAAGCTTTAAAAAGGGTGGGTTTGTTTTAACCGTTGATGCCGGTGTCCCGATTATTCCGGTTATACTCCATGGTACATACCCGATTATGCCTAAAAATCGGATACGAATCATACCCGGAAATGTTATACTTGAAATACTGGAGCCGATTGAAACAGATGAATATACAAGAAAAACAAAAGATGATCTGATGGATGAAGTTAAAGATATCATGTGTAGATCATTTTATGAAGGAAAAAAGGAAAAATAGTGTCACTTAAAATTATCCCCCTTGGCGGACTGGGAGAAATAGGCCTCAACATGATGGTTTTTGAGTATGGGGAAACACTTTTTGTTGTTGACGCCGGCCTGATGTTTCCCGAAGACTACATGCTGGGTATTGACTTCGTCATACCTGACATGGATTACATAAAACAAAGCAAGCTCAAGGTATCGGGAATTGTTTTAACCCATGCCCATGAAGACCATATCGGTGCTCTTTCCTATCTGCTGAAAGAGGTTAATGCACCGGTATTCGGAACACCCTTTACCCTTGGGCTTGTACGGCATAAGCTTGAAGAAAAAAACCTTCTTTCTTCTACCTCGTTGCATGAAGTTTTTCCAGGAGAAAAACTAAAACTCGGTTCATTTGAAATCGAATTCATCCGCGTTGGCCACAGCGTAGTGGACGGGGTCGGTCTTGCAATCAATACGCCCCTTGGGCTCATTGTTCACACTGGTGATTTTAAAATCAGCTACAGCTCCATTGACGGCATGATGACTGATGTTAACCGGTTTGCCCGGTGTGGAGAAGAAGGAGTCCTGGCCCTGTTATCGGATTCAACAAATGTCGAAAAGGAAGGATATACCATTTCCGATCGGGAGATTAGCGACACCCTGGCAGGAATCACCGTTGGGAAAAAGGGGCGTATCATCATCGCACTTTTCGCTTCTAATATTACACGAATCCAACATATCGTTAACATTGCAGAGGCAAGAAGAAAAAAAATTGTTATAAGCGGCAGAAGTATAGAGATCAGCGTTAACATCGCAAAAGATCTCGGATATATACATATTCCTGAAGGGATGGAAATCGATATCGACCAGATCGGCGATTTTTCGGATGATGAAGTCGTAATCGTTACGACAGGCAGCCAGGGAGAGCCCATGTCAGCCCTTGCACGTATGGCTGCCGATACTCATAAGCAGATAAAAATAAAGGAGGAAGACACTGTTATTCTTTCTTCCAAATTTATTCCCGGTAACGAGAAAGCCATCGCTAGTATCATAAATAGACTATACAAGCGAGGCGCAGATGTTATTTATGAAAAAATATCCGAGATACACGTATCAGGTCATGCATTCCGGGAAGAACTGAAGCTTATGATTAACCTGACAAAACCGAAATATTTTATTCCGATTCATGGCGAATACCGGCACCTGATACTCCATTCGCGTTTGGCCGAGCAGGTCGGTATTTCCAGTGAAAATGTTCTTCTTGCTGAAAACGGTCAGATTATTGAATTTGATAAAAGCGGAGGGAGAGTTCAAGAGAGTGTCACGACAGGTCGTGTGCTCATAGATGGTAAAGGTATCGGAGATGTCGGCAGGAGTGTACTAAAGGAAAGACGCCTGCTGTCTGAAGATGGTCTGGTTGTAGTGAATATGGCTTTTGACGAAGAGACAGGAATAGTGGTTTACGGACCTGAGATTGTTTCCAAGGGTTTTGTATTTGAAACAGAAACAGGACACCTTCTTGATGATGCACAATGTATTGTTCTGGAAATTATAGAAGATCTGGGTCCCGATGTTTCCGGCAGAGTGGATAAAATACGATCAAGGCTTCAGTCAGACCTGCGGAAGTATTTTTACTTTACCATAGGACGCCGTCCGGTTATACTCCCTTTTATTTTAGAAGTGTAAAAAGGTTTTAGGCGTTTAACGACGTCGTATCGACAATTTGCCGTCGATGTCATTTAAGAGGTTTTTTTAACGCAACCAGTAACTCGTAACCCGGAACGAATATGCGTAAAGAGATTGTCGGAATAATACTATTTTTTTTAGTTATTTTCACTTTGATAAGTCTTGTATCTTACAGCCCAAAAGACCCTTCAATTTTTAATCCAGGTGCAAAGGGTGAAATTAGCAACCTGTTTGGTGTGCTTGGTGCTCATGTGTCGGGCATTCTTGTAAAATTGATGGGGCTTGGTGCATTCTGGATACCGATTTTATTTCTTTTTTCAAGTCTCCATTTTTTTGGAAATCATCCCGGCAGGGCAGTTTTATTGACCCTGATAGGAGGAATCATCCTTGTTGTGACCACAGGCAGCCTTTTTGCACTCCAGAAAAACTATTACCTGGTTTTTGGTAGCAAGTTTTCAGCAGGCGGCATTGCCGGAACCTGGTTCAAATCATTTATCGTGAAATATTCCAACTCCACAGGCGGCATTATTATACTTTTCCTTTTGTGGTTCATAGGTTTGATTATGGCAACAGGTTTTTCCATGATAGGGTTTGCAAAGCGAGGGTGGAATATTATTTCTGTTTTCGGAGATCACACGAAAACATCATATTTAAAAAGGAAGGAGCGGAGGGACAAAGCAAAAAAACGCTTGGAAATGGAAAAAATTGTTAGAAAGGACAGGGAAATAAAGATCAAGGCATCCAGGCCAAAACCGATTAAAGCAACACCTTCTCCGAAACAGGAAGTATTCGGATTCATGAAGGCAAAAAACGGATTTGAGCTTCCTTCTTTCAATCTTCTTGACGCTCCGGAGAAAAGACCTGTTTTTACTGATGACAAAAACCTGCGCGTGCAGTCGAAACTTCTCGAAAAAAAACTGGAAGATTTCGGGGTCAAGGGAAAGGTTGTGGAGGTGTCACCAGGGCCCGTAATTACGACCTTTGAATATAAACCTGCTCCAGGCGTCAAGATTAACAAAATAGTAAACCTGACGGACGATCTCGCCCTTGCCCTCCGTGCAATAAGTATCCGGATTATAGCACCGATTCCCGGAAAAGGAGCTATCGGAATCGAGATTCCCAATATTGCAAGGGAGATGGTAAGGTTCAAAGAGATCGTTGCCTCAAGTGTTTTCGGCAAATCAAAATCAAAGCTTACTATCTGCCTTGGTAAGGATATTGTTGGAAACCCGGTTGTTGCGGAGCTTGACAAGATGCCGCATTTGTTAATTGCCGGGGCAACAGGAACAGGTAAAAGTGTGGCTTTAAACGCCATGATTTGCAGTCTTTTATACAAATCGAACCCTGATGAAGTAAAACTTATTATGGTTGATCCAAAAAGAATAGAACTGTCTACATATGACGGAATTCCACACCTTATTACCCCTGTGGTGACAAATGTAAAAAAGGCGACTAACGCCCTTTTTTGGGCTGTACGCGAAATGGAGAAAAGATATGAGATGCTTTCTGAAAAGAAAGCAAGAAACATAAAGCAGTATAATAAGAAAATAGAAAAAGAGAAAAAACCGGAAGAAGGGGAGGGGCCGGAAAAGCTCCCCTATATTGTCATTATTATTGACGAACTGGCTGATCTAATGATTGCGGCTTCCCGGGATGTGGAGGTTGCACTGACACGTCTTGCCCAGATGGCGAGGGCTGCCGGAATACATCTGATACTGGCTACCCAGAGACCGTCGGTGGATGTACTGACAGGAATCATCAAGGCGAATTTTCCGACCCGTCTTACTTTTCAGGTTTCTTCAAAAACCGATTCAAGGACAATAATCGATATGAACGGTGCAGAGAACCTGCTTGGAGACGGGGATATGCTTTTTTTACCTCCCGGTACTGCCAGGCTTCAGCGTGTTCACGGGGCATATATATCAGAGGAAGAGCTTACTAAGATCACTGGTTTCCTGCGCAAACAGAAAAACCCGGAATATGACGAGAAAGTAATTGAAACAGTGCCTGTCGATGAATCGAAAACCGACGGGGAAGATTATGATGAAAGATATGATGATGCAGTAGCACTCATTACAAAAACTCGGCAGGCCTCGATATCAATGCTTCAGCGTCATCTACGGGTTGGATACAACCGGGCCGCCCGTATTATCGAGACAATGGAAAAAGAAGGTATTGTCGGCCCTTCAGACGGTTCCAAACCAAGGGAAGTGCTGGTTAGGGGATATGATAAAATGCCGTGATTTTTTCGTCTGGCTCATATTGATTTAATTTTTTTCACCGCCCGCTTTGCTCAAGACGCTGAGAACGCAAAGTTAGAAGTTTTTTCCTTTGCCGTTGAGAAGACGGCAAAGGAAAATCAACCAGTCTTTATGTTGTTACAACTATATGTTTTTATATAAAATCACTATTCCCGTAGGGATGAATTCCTTATTCCTTTCCGCCCTCTCAGCGGAAAGGAATAAAAAAGATTCTTTGCGTGCTTTGCGGCTTTGCGGTGAAAATTAAACATTTTACCTTTTCAAGGTCCTAAATTATTTCAAAATTGCTACCCGATCAAAATCTGCTAAAAAACATCAAAGGCTTTCTTGACGAGGATGAGGGCCGGCGTCTTTATGAAGTTGCAATTAAGGCCTCTATGCTGGGACCCTGTCTGGAAATAGGAAGCTATTGTGGTAAATCTGCAATTTATCTGGGCATGGCCTGCAGAGAAACCGGCAGCATACTCTTTTCAATAGACCATCATCGGGGATCTGAAGAACAGCAACCCGGCCAGGAATATTTTGATCCCGATCTTTTTAATCCGCAAACCAACTGTGTAGATACTTTCAAAGAATTCAGGAAGACGGTAGAAACGGCAGGGCTCGAAGATACAGTTGTGCCAATGATTTGCAGATCAGAAGTTGCTGCACGTCTGTGGGCTACTCCGCTCAGTCTTGTTTTCATAGACGGCGGGCATACCTATGAAGCTGCCTTCACCGATTACAATGCCTGGGCCGGTCACATTATGCCGGAAGGCTATCTTCTTATCCACGATATTTTTAAAGACCCTGCAAAAGGCGGTCAGGCCCCCTATCATATTTACAATCTTGCCGTTGCATCCGGCCTTTTCCAGGAACTTCCAATGACCAGAACCCTTGGAGTGCTCCAGCGCCGAAAGTCCGGGCATATTCCGGATAATCTGCCGAAACAGTAAATAGCAATTCCAATTAGGATGCTTTCGTAGAAAGTCGGAAAGTACCCCTTTTCGTCATTCCGGCGGAAACCGAAAACCAGCTAAATCAAATGGTTACAGCTTATCTGGACTCCGGTTTTCACTGGAGTGACGACTTTTTATGAAACCATCATTAGAATTCGACTGTTACCAAACGGTTACAAGATATGTTGTAAAGGGTTACTTACTTATTCCGATGTCCCCCATTTATTGGCTTTTTTATTTAGAGCGGTTCTGTGATTGGCCGATCCTCCCAGAGGAGTTGGAGTACAATGCCGAATAGAATTGAAACTACGAATTGAGAAAATAGGATGGACCAGATATATCTTATATGGCCATCTCCCATTATTCTAAAAAGTTCTATTGCCCTCTTTTTGTAATTTTTCCAAGCACTTTCTTCTCCATCCCCAACGAAATATTTTATCTTCGGCTTTAAATTTTCCCATTCAAAAAACTGATCGAGGCAAAGGGAAGTCTCAGGAGCCTTGCCATCAAATAATATTTCTGCATTTAGGAAACCCGAGTTTTCCAGCATTGGTTTGGCATAGAATTGGATGACATAGAACCCCATAACAAATGAAACAATAAGGGCAATAAACATCAAATTAAGAGTCTTTAAGAAAATGCGCCCATCTATCTTTCTGTACATCTTATTTGCTATGTCGGTGAATATAAATAAGAAAATAACGACCAGCAAAAAGGCATCAAAAACCAAAACCATTGTGGAATTTGTAGTCAACGCTTTTTTCCAAAGCTCTTCAGTGCTCCAGAATACAGACCAACCAATCATTATGCCTAAAAAAAGACGGGGCAACAAGAGTTTAAACAAGTTGATACCTCTTGAAATATGGTACACAAACATAAAGAGGAGGATGGCCATAGGGAGACCTATGGAGAAGACCCCGACATATTCTGACTCTTTATCCAGAAAGTGATCACCCAGCGGGATGGCTAAGAGAATGAAAGGGGCCAATAGGATAGCCCATTCGGGCATTAACACGCGGAATGCACTCCAGATGTTGTATTTTCGCATAAAGAAGGTACAGATTTCATTCTTGAGCCGTGCATCCTCTTTGCTTTTCAGATACTCCTTCCTTTTCTTTCTCCCCTCTCCAATCGTTGCCTTAAAACAGATGTTCTTGACCTCTGATTCTGGATCATCAAATAGTGAATTAGGAGATACGAATACGGGTTTGTAGCTTTCCAGCCTGCAGGTGTTGAGCCATTCTTTTTCAACATCTTGAAAGGGCTTAGGTAAATGTTGATTCCTTTTTTCCTGGCTGAAACCACGCAAATTATTAAGTCCTGAGAGGTATCGGCATTTTTTGGTCAATGCATCCAGAACCAGATTGTTTTGGAGATGGGGCTGGAGTGCGAAAAAATTTTCATCCTCAAAGGTATTGGCAAAGTCAATTTCAAACAGGAAATCCAAAAGAATTTTTGAAAAATTGATCTTGGTCGCTTTGATCTTCTCGACAACGTTTTCTCTTACCAAAGTCCATCGATCTTCGTTTGGCTTGTCTTTTCCCTCTTGCTCATCGCCATACCTGAATAGCAAACGGTTTTCATCCTCAATATGGATTACGTCTGAACGGCTTCCCGGAAGATATACCTCTGAAAAACGATCCTTATTGCATTCAAAACCATAATAACTTGCAAAAAATCCAATATGGAGAAGTGCAGGATCCACACACATTCTTTTAAGTTCATCTTTTAGAAGTTCATCCGACAGGGGCCAGAGGGGCATCTTTGCATAATCTTCCACCTTCTTCGCCAGCATGAGCTGGTTGATTTCACCTTCAGCCACGTAAAGGGAAAAGATTTTTAAAAGCTGGTTATCATCCCTGGTGTAATAGACAGCTATCTCATCCTTACCGAAATATATGGAGATCGGGTAACGCTCGTCATTTTTTTCGTCTTTTTTGAGAAAATAGCCCAGATAAGTATAATAGGGCTTGTGTATCTCAGGTGGGGTAAATTCTTGTCTTTGGAAAAAGAAGTTGCTTTTTGCCATTTTTCACAGTTACTTATTAGACGGTATAAACATGATTGACCTGATTTTCTCTCTCAGGAATTGAGATCATTATCATCATGATTTTCCCTTTTGCATAGGATCCGTACAAGACAATTTTATCCACATCGATGCCATAGTTGCTTAAAATAGTGTGAAAATCCTCTACTGTTTTTTTAATTGATCTTTCAACCATGAAAATATCTTTTAGGACTCGTCCTTTTGAGTATCATTTTTATCATAAAATCTAACATGGCATATTGTGTGCTCATAGGTATTGGCAACTTTGATGCCAAAAGTAGGCTCAAACTTTCTATCTTCCTTAACCCTAACTCTTAAGCAGAGATCATACTTTGCCCTCCGCCAGACCTGGAAGGAAAATTGGATTGGAAGCTCAATGTTCCTATCTATTTTATAAACCATTTTCCCGTCAGCCAAGACTTTTATAAACTTAATCTTCCTGCATATATCACGATTATCGATCGTCACTACAATCCTTGGAAACAAAAGATATGATAAAAAAAACCACAGTAGCAACAATAAGATAGATAGTGTGAGGGTTTTCCATTGTTCAACCGAAGACCCCAGAAATATCAATACTAAGGCAACATAGGACCCCGGTATTATCAATGATATAATAGAAGGGCGAAAATGTTTCCAGATATTGGCAATCTTGTCCCTCATTGTTTTCACACGTCCACAACATTTCCGCAAGCAATCACAAGACATCCTTTTCACCCATATTTTTTTTGCAGTACTCTACAAAATAGTCGGGATATATTTACTTTTGAGCCATAGTTTGAATATATGACCGAAAAAAATCAGATACACTCACCCTCCCCGGGCCGACAAGGGCAAAGCCTATCCTTGTCCTCTCATCCACAAGCGTGGAGAGCATCTCATTCAGGATGCTTTTCCGGTTGATAAAATCATCTTTCGTAGCTGGTTGAAGGGTAAATGCCAAGATATGCTCCCTTAATAGATCTCACTGCGCTTCTTAATCTCCTCCAGGATATAACTACACAAAAACCGTCTTTCCTTAACCTTGAAATCCTCTATATGCTCTAGCCGTGAGTTAATATGCTCTACCTGTCTTTGCATCATCGGCCAGTCTGCCTCCGGTAGCCAAAAAAATTGATTTACAGTTGAGTCCAGGAGTTCCACTGTTTTCTTGAATTCTTCTTCTGACAACTCTTGACCTGGAAAAATCTTTATTATCTCACTATATTCGGCTAAATATTTACGAAACAGACTTTGATTTTGTTTGATCAAACAGTCCTTAAAAAGGCGTTTTTCAATGCAATCATCTGCCTTCATTTTGCATGTTAATAGTTTGCTATCTACGATGGATTTTTTAAATCCCTTAAAACTCCTGATCCTCGCCTGGATGAAGGTAAGAAGCTTATATACAAATATAATCTGCCTTTTCTCATTTGTTGGATCATCCCCCGCATTAACCACCGCAGATTCATAATATTCAGCCAAAAGACCGCTCTGTGAGTATTTTACCACGGAATCATATACAGCAGAAGTAATGAAATACCATGTGGTTGAAGGATCTCTCTCCTTTCTTTTTATCTCTGCAATATCTTTGATAAAATCAAAGGCAAGATAGGTATTTTCTTCATTTAGAAAGAAGTCGAGGAGGACAAAGTGGACAAAGTGGGACTGGGAAGATCTTATCTTGTCATAAACCCTCCATGCATAATATTTACTCTTTTCTTTTTTGGGAACATCCCTTTTTAACGAGATAAATTGGTTTAAAGATGTTTTAAACTCACGAGAATTAAAGCATTCACTTTTCATAAGTTCCTTGTATTCCGCCACATACATAGGTAACTCCATTTTCTGACTTATGCTGTTGAGGAGCCCATCGCCAAGCATCCTCAATTCGAACATGGAACAATATTGTCGATCGAACAAAACATCTATTAATTTTCCCTCATAAAAATTATCCTCGCCATCCTTTACAACAACTTTATCAAGCTTGTTGTCAACCAGCAGGAGTTTAATGTTATTTTTGGCACCGCCCTTCCGCAATTCATCTTCAATCTCCACCTTAAAATCAAAGAGTTCCTGAAGTGGAAAGGGGACAGGGGCACGGAAGAGTTCGAGGCTAACAGTATGCCCACCCTTGTCTTTCTCTTCAACATTGTTCAGACAGTTATAAATCCTGTTTGCCAGCTTAAGAAACTCCTCTACCTTGATACCATCGCAAATGATATCTTTTAGCTCTTTGCGTGATTCGGTTAGCTTGTCTTTACAAAGCTCATCATGTTTTTTAAGTATGTCCTTCAAAAATCCGTACATCTTAATATTGAAACTTCCTCGCTCATCAATCAAACCAAAAGGGTCATAATACTCAATAAACGTATTGTAGTATTTGTTTAATAACTGAGATGGTAATAATGATGGAGGTCTTTTCACGAGTCCAGCAATTTTTTTAAGAGCATTATCCTGTGACAGGTCTATGATGTTTTCGTATTTTTTCGTCTCTTTATCATATCTCAATTCTGCAAGAAATATTGACTTTCGTGCATCTCCGAATTCTGGGTTCTTGATTATTTTTTCTGCGTGTGAGGCCATATCCTCTTCAGGATGAAAGTAACGTGGTATGTCCGAAAGACTCAACACTAAAAAAACAACAGAAAATGCATTTCCTTTTTCTTTCCTGAGACTTGCGACAGAGTCGAGTCCCAAAGGTTCGTTTACGTTCTCAAATAAAGGGATTATGATAACATCAGGATTGTTATTTGAGGTAGATTTGATATTATGACAATATTCAAGATACCTCTCTATTGCTTCGCCGACATATTTCCATTCAGGGGTTTGAGAATTGAAAAGATAGGTCATATGTTTTTTCCAGGTTTAGTGATGATGGTGGTGATGATCTTTTGGCTCATAGGCAAGGGCTGGCCAAAGCTTTATTAACTCCTCAAATTCTTCTCTTTCAGGTGGAGACGCCCGTAAGGCATCCTCAATTTTTTTGCTCAGTTTGCAATTTAAAGGGTTGCACCAGAAAGATCCCTCGTCCGGGAAACCGGCAGGTACATCATAAAAAAGCAACACACACCTTGCCTTACCTGCCTGATTGCAAGCTGTTCTGAATCCTTCTGGATCTTTAGGTTTAAAGGGATTCCATGCATCTATAAGCCATAAATGGGCATTTAGTATCTCGCGAGAAAGCGCGACCTTCTTCCCCATTACCAAGATGTTACATTCTTGCCCCCTGAACCCCATCACATGCACCAGATACCGCTTAATGGCCCTGCCTATTTCTTCAGCCCCTGCAAGTATGTTGATAGTCATCGATCCTTTCATTCTTATTTTGATAGCAAATCCATCAATTCCTTGAATCTCTCTGATACTTCTCGATAAATGCTGTCAATACTCTCGTCCCCCAAATGCCGCCTCTCTATTGCGAAAAGATCCTTCGCGCTCAGGTTGGAATCATTAATTTCACTCACAAAGCTCTTAATCTTATTGGTATATTCAATGACCTCATTTACGATTCCATTTTGACCAATTGAAAGATAATTTATAAGTGTTTCACATTCCTTGATTTTGGAGCATAGTTCATTAAATCTCTCATTATCAGATAGAATCTTCTTTATATACTCATCACAGTCTCCCTCCGTCGACTCATCGCACTTATGCAGACCTAACAAGTCAATAATAATAGAGACAATGAGGGCGCTAGCTTTATAAAATTCCACTCGTAGTCGATCAATTCTCGAAGCTCTTGAGAGACTGGACATTTTTAATCCTCTAACAGCCTGCAAAAACTACTGTATTTTTCTTTGTTAAGTTTATCAATTAACTCAACAACTTTTTTAAAAAGATTAGTTTCCGGATAATTTGTAGTATACGTGTTGCCTTCTTTTATTTTTCTTTTGGTAATCATGTCTTTGATAACCTCATAGTTACCTCTGTGAATGTACAGATCGTAAGAATTCGATGAATTCACAAGTTGTTTTGCCTTATTTAAAATTTTATCTCCATCATCTATTTTATTAATGGAAGATTCTTTAAAAACAATAAGACATGATTTGGAGCACTGAATTTTTAGAAATTCGTCTTTCAGTTCAATATTGTTTTTTTGGGTTTTCCTAGACACATTTTTTGCTCCATTCACCCATGCCTCCCATTCGCTATCCCCATGTTGCCAGAATTTGCGTAAACCTTTCGCTTCACTAGCTATTATAATAATTATCTTACGCACTGACACTATGATCTCCCTATCGTACGCCTATATCCTCATTACCGCCTTAATAAATAGAAACTTCTCGTAATATCTCCGCATAAGAAAAAATTGTATTAGCGAAAACGGTATAAATTTGACTCCGTAGGGAAGATTCGGCGGATACCCTCTGCCAGAAGTAATAAGAATATAAGGAATCGAATTTTTCATTTGAATTATATTTATATGCTTCATCTTGTCAACGATTCCTTGGTGGATTACTAATATATCTGGAGAACTATTGTTCCTGCTTTTTATAAATTCGGGAAGAGCCTCTCTATTGTTTAAGAAATCACAGGGAATAGCTATTCGAAGATTGTCCTCCAATGAAGCACATCCCCCCGTTTCAATCGATACATTTTTTTGGATAGAAACAGGGAATATATGAGTGTATAAAAGTTGCTTTTTAGTATCATCAGGTATTGTCTTACTCCACTCCATATACCTTTCATCAAGTATCGTCAAACTGAAAAGGGCTGTTTGCAAGATCTCGATTTGCTTTTGGAGACTCAAATATGTGCTAAGTAAGGGAAATTGAAATTGAGAACCTGAAATACTTTCGAAATAAATAATTTCATCCCAATTAATACCGAAGTCAGGGTTTTTGCTCTCATTCCATAGTCCTGACAATGCCCCGTGTCTTCGGAAGATGATGCCATTTTGAGCCGTTGATGCTAAATTAACCAAATTAGACTTCTCAAAATCCGAACTTTCACCGTCTGCTTTCTTGAAGCAACTGTCCGGCAATGTTGCTGGAATGTGTGTATTGTTTTTATCCTCCCCGCGTGTACCTATATACAAAGGTATAGGTGCTTTCTTAGAGTTAATTTTCTCTATCAAATGTTTTCCCCAGGCAGAATAAAGATTTTTCTTCAGCTCACGGGAATTTAAATTTTCAATCCTTTCTTTATCAATCCAACAAATCCTCTTATAAACAAAAGGACTTCTCAGCCATTGTGTTAGGTCATCTGGTGGGGTTTCACTCCTAAACCAGAAATCTTTGTCAAGGGGACATCTATCATTTACTTCCCATTTCTTCTTATCAATAACCACAAATAACCTGTAAGGATACCGCTCGATAGCGATCTTTAGCCAGCTAAGGGGATTGATAAGAGTTCGGTCTTCAATACCATCTGACTTTAACCATTTTTCAAGTTGTACCCTGTTATTTTCTTTTACAAAAGAGCAATCCGGTTGACCGGCAGTCCAGTTGCACTTACACAGACAGTGATGCAATTCTTTGAGAAATTCCAGGCGGTCATCCTCATTGTCAGGGTCAATAAAAACAAAAAACTCAAAATCCCTATCTTCCCGGTCATTAGACAGAAGAAAGATCGAATTTTTTCTCAATTCTTCTTTATTCAACTCTTCACATTGCATACTATTCCTACCTTTTTGGGCTTGGGGATTCTAAACTCATAGGCCAGGGTTCCAAGCGGAGACACGGTGGCACGAATGATGAATCCTAAATCTTTTCTGTCCCCTGTATCAGTTTTTCTACCAGATTCATTTGGACTATCACTTGTAATATTATCCTTACCCGAACCAATTTCAGTTATCTCCTTTTGGAGGAGATAACCCGATGAGATTTTCATTTCAGCAAGTCCCCATTCGCCTTTTTTCAATTCCCCTGTTTCTGTAATAATATCCTGCCGGAGATAATTATTCATGCAGACTGCGAGATGGTTAAAAAGGATAGATATTGTTTTTTCAGGATAAGGATTAAAAGCATCACGCCTTATGTCCATATTATAAATCTTTTTAAACAGCTCAGTTATAATATTTGGAGTTTCTTTATCTACACGCGTTTTTAAGTCTTGGAGTTTATCGTAGTCCCCCTGAACAAAGGGGTTCATCCCGCCTCTCGTGTCATTTTCTTGCATATTCTGGAAACTGAAATAATATTCACAGTACTCAATAGGAATATCTTCACCAGCCACAAAACTAACATTATCATATATCCTGAATCGGTAATTATCTCTATCCTCTTCTTCTAAGTATTCAATAATGACATCCATGTGGAAGTCATTCATCTTCTCACCAAAAGCTATAATCAATTTTTCTTCTAAAGACGCCTTCTTTTCCCTTTTGTTGAAAACGCCGCTATCATAATCTTCTTTCAATCTTTTCATCCTGGTAAATGAATGTTTTGCTCCATTTCTGATAACATTCTCGATGATCGTATAAAAGGCATGATAACCAGTAATTCCACCGGGTATAGCCACCTGAATATCATCGTCCAAATAGCAACTCAGGGTATCTTTTCCAGTGTAAAGCAATGTGTATTTTGGATTTGCGGATGTTTTTACATCTCCTTTATGACATGCATTTTCGATAACATCTTTCCATACCTCTATTCCGTCCTTGCATTTATGTCTCGATATTGTCTCAGACCAAATTCGCTTATACCAAATGCCCTTGGATAAACGGAAAACATGGAATCTAATATCTGGGTTTTCCTGTTCCGTTTCATTATAGAAATGAGCCTCAAGGTCTTCAGACCTTCCAATATAATTCAGGAGATGTTTTTGTGACAGAAACCATCTCATCAGATCCTTCATGAGCCATGCCGGATATGTCCATTCAGGCCAATCCGTAGCAATCTGTGCAATAAAGTCCTGCCTTTGTAGCAGATACTGAGCCAGTATTTTTATATCTCTGGCCCATACCTTATTATCTATACATTCATCACCTGAAATCCTTGCCAGAACATGACTTCCTATATTGTGGGACATATTGCGGGACATAATGGCGGCAATAGCAGAACGAGTGGCGGTTTCCTTAAATTTCTTACGTATTTCACTAAATTTATCTTTTATTAATGGAATATTTTGCCACTCTTTTTGAATTATTTTCTTAATTTCATTAAGCTTTTTATCATCTATTTCCTCCATTATAAATGTTGGAACAATGTTTATGAAAGTTCTTTCAATACGCTCAGTTTCAAATAAAGGAAAACAAAAAAGATCAATTTTCTCTTCCTCTTCAATCAGACGGAATTGGGTCAATGCTTTATCTTTTAATATATTTACGCTATGTTTTATTTTTGTTTCGGCTTTTTCATTAAGATTTTTAGGCTCAGACTTTAAGTTCTGTTTTTTCATTATATCTATGATACGTAATTCCTTTATTTCTTCTCTGATCACAACTTCTGCAACCGAAGGTGTACCTGTACTTTTTAGTTCGTTAATATATTCTTTCCAAAGTTCAAGATTGGTAAACTCTATTGTCTTAAACCCCTCCAAAGACCTGAATCTATCGATAAGTACGAGAGTTATGCCAATAAATCTACATTCAGGAAACTTTTGTTTTAAAGAAAGTAAAACCGCCTCACTATTGGCTACTTTCATATGTTCATTTTCTTGAGGAGGAATTTTTATTAATAATGGTTCTTCTTTATTTGTTTTTATAGTTGAAAATAGATGCCCAATATAGCCGAAATCAACCTTCCCACTAAAACATTCTATTTTATCTTTAAACTCATCTTTTATTTTTTTAGCAATTTTCTTTCGTTTATCATCATCAAGCCCGACATATTGACCAGAAAAAATAGGATTCATTATTAGTTCAATCAAATTATCGAATTTTAAATTTTTCTTCCATTGAATTTTACATTTATCTATCTTCGTAAAATTATTTTCTTCATACAATTTAAAGCATTCATCAATCTTTACACCTTTGATTTTTTGAGTACTGTAATGTCTGATTTTGTCTCTTAAAAAAAAATAATAACACCAAAACGACCTATGTATTCTATGCCGTTTTCTTGTTTCTTCATCCTCTGGTGAAAAATCGATAGAAGTATCAGCTTGATCAAAATTTCCATCTAACAATTTAAAGTAGTAAATCGGTTCATAATGAAGTATATAAGTATTCTCTAAATGTTTTATAACTTTTTCAAAAAATTCCCCAGAATCTTTAATGTAGTGCCACACCTGGGCAAAAGTTATTACTGTTGCTTCACTTCTTTCCTTAAATTCTTTAATTATCTCAGCTATTTCATCACAGTCATTCAGATCTTTTTTGTAAAGTTCAATTTTTTTAATTAACTTGTTATCTTCACTGCTACTGAAAAAATAGTCACATCCTTTCTTTTTTAAGGAGACATCGAGTAAATTTTCTGCATTTTCTGCAAATTTATTCAGCATATGTTCAGAGTTGTCAAAACCCAAAACTTGAATCTGTATTTCAGAAGAGAAAGGTGCAGGAGAATCTTTTTTGGAAATTAATTGAAGGAGGGCTTGAATATGAGGTATAGTAAACTTTCCTGATCCTATACCCAGGTCTATTAGGGTCAAAAGAGGTGCAGGAGAATCTTTTTTGGAAATTAATTGAGGGTAGAGTATTTTTTCATTCACCCATTTAAACAAACGATCGAATTGTTCCTGTACATTTTTAAGCCCCTCAACTGTAAATTCTTCATATTTAGAGACGATATTTTGGTCTTTGAATAGATTTTGGTCTGTATAATCGCTAATCATATTATATCTTCTTTATATCGGAAATTTTACTTATAATACCCAACTTCGCCATTTCGGAAAACCCTATATACTGTTGAGACTTTCAAATCCCCATTTTCATCAAACTCCATTTCCTCCTGAGAAATTCCCTGAAATTTATTATTCAGTATATAATCCCGAGTCTCTCGGATTGATCCTTTAGAATTTTTTAATGCAAGAAAAAGTGTTTTTACAGAGTCGTAACAGTAATAGGCTTCATATGTTGGTGGACGGCCATATATATTAATATAATTGTCTCTGAAATCTGTTTTTGTTTGACCAAAAAACATGGGTGCCGTAAAAATAACACCTTCATACAGATGGTAATCATCTTTCTTGACATTTAACATACCTAAACCACAGACAAATGTTAAAGAATTTCTTAGGTTTAACTCATCAAGTTGTTTGAATATTGTCGGATAGAGTGCTCCATATTCACTTATAACTAAAGCATCCGGTGATTCAGACTTCATCTTAATTAATATAGATCTAAAATCTTTAGTGGTTGATGCATACAAATGAACCCCTTTAACGAAAATGCCGGCGTCTTTAAGTTTTTCTCCAAGTAATTCCTCACTGTATTTTCTAATAGCACTTACATCACGTAGTACCATGCCTGCACTTTTTACTTTCATAGACTTCAATAGCTTATATTGCGCAATAGTCTGATCTTTAAAGCCATAATAGCATCTAAATACATTTCTACTTTTTTGGGCAATTTCATTATCTACAGATCCTACAAAAACCAGTACTTTATCTTTTTCGATGTTAGGTATTATAGCTTTACTCACAGGATCTAAGGAAATGTAACTATACCTAATATTCTCCATAATCATCTTTCTATATGCACTCAATCCATCCTTCGGAGTACTTTTACTATCATATATATGTATTTCCACCTGTTTTTTTTGAGCATTGAGTTCCTTTTCCAAGTAGAGGCAAGAATTTTTTGCATGCTCACCAAACCAGGCTAAATTTCCCGTCATTGGCAATATAGCCCCTATTTTTATCACCTCAGGTTCTTTTTCTTTCTGTTTGGTGCACGCAGAAAGGGTTAGCAATAAAAATGCGGCAACGATGATTACTATTATTGCTGGTAATCGGTTTAACTTTAACTTTGAATAGGTCATTTCAAGCCCCCTTAATTTGAATAATCCTAAAACAATTTATTCTTTCTTATAAATCCCGAAAATCATTATAAATAAGATATCTAACATTGATGAATTCGTAAAAAGTCCGAACATTTTATTTCGGACCTATAACCAATAATAAGGTTAAAGTATTTTAAGTATGCTCCAGGCAGAAGATACCACCATTTGTGGATCTTCGAACTTGCTGACCTGGAGCATGAACCAAAAGCGATTCGAGCATGGTAAGTACAGGCAAGCGTTTCATTACAATTTTAAGTTCGCCCTTTTTGGTAACTTTAAGCTCTGGTTCACGCTGATTCCAGCGAAAGCCGATTTCGTGCAGGTAACGGGACAGGTGCTTTTTGCTTAAATAATGGAACACACCTTGTTTTGCACGTTCCAGCATTGCGTTAAACGACTCAGCGGTATTGTTGTGGGTATCACCACGAGAATATTCTTTGCTTTGATGGTTTACCCA